>JBIOWR010000288.1:0-19495 GCA_044868775.1 Actinomycetota bacterium | reverse complement strand
GAACGGAGGCGACGATGAGAAAGATCGTGATTCTCGGCGCGCTGGTCCTGCCGCTCGTGCTTGCTTCGGGTGCGTTCGCTGCGACGTACGACGACGCGGCGTGCCGCACGACGCCGGCGGCGTTCACCAACGACGACTGCGCCGGGCGGCAGTGGCCGCTCGTGCGCATCAAGGCTCCGCAAGCGTGGAGCGTGACGCAAGGCGCCGGGGTGACCGTGGCCGTCGTGGACACCGGCGCGGACTTCAACCACCCCGATCTCGCGCCGAACCTCGTCGCCAAGCCGGGCTCGAACATGCTGAAGAACACCGCCTACGTGTGCCCGTGGATGAAGCCGGGGCGCAAGGCCAAGACCTCCACCGAGATCGCGCAAGATGACAACGGTCACGGCACGCACGTCTCCGGCACGATCGCCGCGGTGACCGGCAACGGCGCCGGCGTCGCGGGTGTCGCTCCGGCTGCGAAGGTCTTGCCGGTGAAGGTGCTCGACGGTAACGGCGAGGGGAGCGACTCCGACGTCGCGCGCGGCATCTGCTTCGCCGCCGACAGCGGCGCGAAGGTGATCAACTTGAGCCTCGGGTTCGACCCGGTCGCCTCGGTGATCGTGCAGGGTCTCGGCAACGACACCGACGACGCGGTCGCGTACGCGCACTCCAAGGGCGCGGCCGTGCTGATCGCGGCCGGCAACGAGGGCTTCCCCGCGTGCGACTTCCCCGCATCGCTCGCGAAGGCGCTGTGCGTGGGCGCCACCGATTCCAACGACGTGAAGGCGTGGTACTCCAACTTCGGCACGAACGTCGGCGTGGTCGCGCCGGGCGGCGCCGGCAGCGTGTTCTGCGAGGACGATCTCGACGTGTGGTCGACGATCTGGAACGGATCGTCGTTCGACTGCGACGCCAACGGATACGACACGCTCGCCGGAACGTCGATGGCGACGCCGCACGCCGCCGCCGTGGCCGCGCTGATCGCATCCCGGTTCGGCGTCGCTGCGACGCCGGACTTCATCTTCAACCGGCTTCGCACGACGAGCGACGACCTCGGTTCGCCGGGATTCGATCCGGTGTACGGCTACGGCCGCGTGAACGCACAGCGCGCGGTGACGTGAGCGCGCTATCCCTCCGGCTTCGCGAGCGCTCGCGACAGCAGCGGCAGCGAGCGGTCGTAGCGGAACGGGATGTTCATGTGACCGGCGTCGAACTCTTCGTGGATGACGTCGAGCCCGGCGTCGCGCATGCGCTTCGCGGCGATGCGCGCGCCGACGTCGAGCTGGAACTCGTCCTTGCGTCCGCAATCGAGGTAGATCAGGTTCATGCGGCGCAGTCGTTCGATGCGTTCGGGGATCATGCGCACCGGGTCGTGTGAGAGCCAGCGCGCCCACACGTCGGAGATCATCTCGCCGGTCTGCCAGTCGAACGGAAGCAGGAACCCGAGCGCGCTCGACGGGTCCGGTGAGTAACACGACGCCATCGCGAGCGCATCGAGCGTCGCGTGGAACGACGAGCCGCGATCGGTGACCGACCGGAACGTCGCCAGGAACTCCGCGGGCGAGATGCCGTGCGACGCGAAGTGCCGCACCGCTTGCGGGAACTCCGGTTGGTAGCAGTACTCGAACGCCATGTCGCCGGAGTGACACGCGAACGCGGCGAACACGTCCGCGTAGTCGAGCGCCATGCGGATCGCGCCGAACCCGCCCGACGACTTGCCGAACACGCCACGCGCCTCGCGCTCGGGGATCGTGCGGAACGACGCGTCGGCCCACGCGACGATCTCCTCAGCGAGATAGGTCCCGTACGGTCCCGTCGCCGCGGAGTCGACGTACTGCGACCCGCCGTAGCGCGTGATGCAATCCGGCATCACCACGATCGCCTCGCCCATCTCTCCACTGCCGATGAGCCGGTCGAGGCGCGTTCCGAGGTCCTCGTCGAGGAACGACTCGTTGAGCAGCATCCGGCCGGTGCCCGTGAACCCGGTGATGGCGAAGATCACGGGGTAGCGCCGCGACGGCTGCTCGTCGTACGAGGGCGGGAGGTACACCGGCGTGACCCGGTCGGTGGGGTCGCCGAGCGCGTTGCCTGCGAGCACGCGGCTCTGGAGGACGGGACGGACGATCACGGCCGCTGAGCCTACCAGGGCCCGGAAGTCCTTTCCGGCGGCCGGATGTCGCGTGGGCGTACGGCGATTTCGTCCACGGCGAACCTCCGCTGCTATTCTCGCTTCACTTCCCCGAAGCTGGTCGCTGTATTGCCCTGGGCTCGATCACGGTGGAGGTGAGGAGATGCCCGAGCTGAGTACGGCCGACACTGCGTGGCTGCTCACGTCGTCGGCGCTGGTCCTGTTCATGACGCCGGGCCTCGCGTTCTTCTACGGAGGCCTCGTCCGCGCAAAGAACGTGCTCAACATGATCATGATGTCGTTCTTCTGCATGGGCGCAGTCAGCATCGTGTGGTTCGTCATCGGATACACGCTCGGCTTCGGCCCGGACCAGGGAAGCATCATCGGCGGGCTCGACTACATGTTCTTGCTCGACGTGGGCGGGGACGCGAGCGGCTTCGCTCCGACGATCCCGCACTCGACGTACATGATCTTCCAGATGATGTTCGCCATCATCACGCCGGCGCTGATCTTCGGCGCCGTCGCAGAACGTATGAAGTTCAAAGCGTTCATCCTCTTCACGATCCTGTGGTCGGTGCTCGTGTACTCGCCGATCGCGCACTGGGTGTGGGGCGGAGGTTTCCTCGGTTTCGCGGAGAACGGCCTCAAGGCGCTCGACTTCGCGGGCGGCACGGTCGTGCACATCAACGCGGGCGTCGCCGCGCTCGCGTGCATCCTGTACCTCGGCAAGCGCAAGGGATACCCGCACGCCGCGGTTCACCCGCACAACGTGCCGTTCGTCGTCCTCGGCGCCGGCATCCTGTGGTTCGGGTGGTTCGGCTTCAACGCAGGTTCGGCGCTCGCGAGCGGCACGCTCGCGTCCAGCGCGTTCGTCGCCACGCACCTCGGCGCCGCATCGGCGATGGTCGGATGGATCATCCCGGAGTGGATGCGCAACGGCGCGCCCACGTCGGTCGGCGCAGCGACCGGCGCGGTCGCCGGTCTCGTTGCGATCACGCCTGCGGCCGGATACGTGGAGCCGTGGGCCGCGGTGCTCATCGGCCTCGTCGCCGGTCTGATCTGTTACGCCGCGGTCAGCCTCAAGCCGAAGCTCGGCTACGACGACTCGCTCGACGTCGTCGGCGTGCACATGGTCGGCGGCATCGTCGGCGCGCTGCTCACCGGCGTGTTCGCAACGCTGGCGATCAACGAAGCCGGAGCCGACGGCCTCGTCTACGGCAACGCCGCGCAGCTCGGCCGCCAGGCCGTCGCCGTCGTGGTCACGCTTGGCTATTCGTTCGTCGTCTCGCTGATTCTCCTCAAGATCACCGACCTGGTCGTCGGTGTTCGGGTGTCCGAGGAGGACGAGCTCACCGGACTCGACCTCAGCCAGCACGCCGAAACGGGGTACACCTTCGTCGAGGTTGGTACCTTGAGCGAGCACACTCGGTCTTAGGAGGAAACGTCGATGAAGATGGTTACCGCGATCGTGAAGCCCTTCAAGCTGGAGGACACGAAGGAGGCCTTGCGTGGCGTCGGCATCCAGGGGATGACCGTCACCGAGACGCGAGGTTTCGGCCGCCAGCGCGGGCACACCGAGGTCTACCGCGGCGCCGAGTACCAGGTGGACTTCGTGCCCAAGGTGAAGATCGACGTGCTCGTCGACGACGATCAGGTCGATCAAGTGGTCGAGGCAGTGATGAACGCTGCGCGCACCGGCAAGATCGGCGACGGCAAGATCTTCGTGCAGTCCGTCGAGCAGGTCTACCGGATCCGCACCGGCGAGATGGGAAGGGATGCCATCTAGGGGGATCAGCGAAGAGATCGCGCATCTCCAAGCGGAACGCGAGCGCCTGCGGCTGCACCACGCCGCAGGCGCTTCCGGTCACCAGGTCGTGCGCGCGATGTCCGACGCCGTCGATCAGGCGATCGTCGCGTTGTGGGAGCGCATCGGCGCGGGACGGCGCGCGGCGCTGGTCGCCGTAGGCGGATACGGACGCCGTCAGATGAACCCGGCGTCGGACGTCGATCTCATGGTGTTGCACGCCGGCGGCAAGAGCGGCGTGCCCGATGCCTCGAAGGCGTTGTTCTACGAGCTGTGGGACGCGGGGCTCGAGGTGGGCCACTCCATTCGCACTCCAAAGGAAGCGTTGAAGATCGCGAAGGCGGACTTCGACGCGGAGACCGCGTTCCTCGACGCGCGGCTCGTCACCGGCGATCCGGCGATGTTCGACGACTTCCATCAGGACGCGATGCGCCAGACGGCGTCGAACCCGCGCGCGTTCCTCAACCGGCTGCGCGACGCCACGCGCGAGCGGATCGTGCGCGGCGGCGACGCGACGTCGGAGCTGGAGCCGAACGTGAAGGAGGGCCGGGGAGCGCTGCGCGACGTGCACGCGCTCGGATGGATTCGCACCGTCACCGGCGAGGAGCCGCGCGTCGAGCGGCGCGTGCTCGACGACGCGGAGGAGCTGCTGCTGCGCATTCGCAACGAGCTGCACTTCCTCACCGGGCGCCACGCCGACGTGTTGCTCATGCAGCTGCAGGGACAGGTAGCGGCAGCGGTGCTGGGAGGCGAGGGCAACGAGGACGCACTGATGCGCACGCTGTACGAGCGGTGCCGTGCCGTTGCGTACGCGCTCGACGCGATGCTCGACGGCAAGGTCGTGAGCGCACCCGAGCTGCAAGAGACGTGGACGCCGCAGGCGCGACGCGACTTCTTCGCGTTGCTGCGCCGCGGAGAGTCGGGGCGCGCGGCGTTTCGCGAGCTCGAGCACAGCGGCGTGCTCGTGCGCGCGCTTCCCGAATGGGAGCACATCCGCTGCTTGCCGCAACGCAACGTGTACCACCGGTTTCCGGTGGACGTGCACGCGTTCGAGTCCGTCGCAGCCCTCGCGTCGCTGCGCACGTCGAGCGACGAGCTGACGCGCGCGGTTGCCGAGGACGCGGTGGACGAGTGGGACGCGCTGCTGCTCGCCGCGCTCTTGCACGACATCGGGAAGGGCTCCGAGGAGGACCATTCGATTCGTGGAGAGAAGCTCGCGCGCGCGGCGGTCGGGCGCATCGGCCTCCCCGAGCCGGCCGCCCTCGACGTGCCGTGGCTCGTGCGGCACCACCTGTTGATGTCGGACACCGCGACGCGGCGCGACATCGACGACGAGTCGCTCATCATCGAGATGGCGGAGACGATCGGCTCGGCGCGCCGCTTGCGCATGCTCTATCTCGTTTCGGTTGCCGACGGGCTCGCCACCGGCCCGACGGCCTGGTCGCCGTGGAAGTCGGGGCTCGTGCAAGACCTGTTCGCCAAAGTCGCGCACGTGCTCGAGCAGGGAGACCTCGTCAGTCGCGACGCGACCGAGCTCGCACAGATGCGAACCGCCGAGCTTCGCGAAGGCCTCTCGCGCTTTCCCGCCGATCAGGTGCAACGCCAGATCGCGTCGATGCCGCGCGCGTGGCTGCTGTCGCAGCCGGCGTCCGCGCTCATCCGTCAGTCGGCGCTGATGCTCGAGCCGATGAGCGACGAGCCGGTGAAGGTGCACGCGACGCCGTCCGGTGATCCCGGCATCTGGGAGGTCATCGTCGTCTCCACCGACCGGCCCGGCCTCACGAGCAAGATCTCCGGCGTGCTCGCGCTGAACGGCATCAACGTGCTCGCGGCACAGATCTTCACGCGCGACGACGGCATCGCGCTCGAAGTGTTCCGCGTGGAGGCGCCCGACGAGGAGAAGCGTCGATTCGATCGCGTGCGCGAAGACGCGGCGAAGGTGTTGCGCGGGAAGCTCTCGCTCGACGTGCGGCTCGCGCGCAAGCGCGCCGACTACGCCGGACGCGTGGAGCGCGGCAAGCGCGAGGAGCCTCGCGTCGTCGTCGACAACCGCTCATCGGACTTCTACACGCTGGTGGAGGTGCACGCGACCGACCGCGTCGGGCTGCTGTACACCGTCACGCGCGCGATGGCCGACCTGGAGCTGAACATCCATCTCGCCAAGGTCGCAACGTACGCCGAGGACGTCGTCGACACTTTCTACGTTCGCGACCTCGAAGGCCAGAAGGTGACGGACCCCGAGCACGTCGGCGAGATCGAGACGACGATCTTGCACGTGCTGTCGAACGAGTGAGCGCTAGGCCTCTTCGCGCGCCTCGGCTGCGGTCGCCTCTTCGGTGAGACGGCGGTCGAACTCCAGCTTGCCGAGCATCTCGCTGCGCACGAGATCGGCTTCTCCCGGCGAGCGGCGCAACGCCTTGCGAACCGTGACCGACAGCGCCGCGGGGTTGAACGGCTTCGTCACGTATCCCGCCGCCCCCTCGCGCCAGCCACGAATCTCGTCGAGGCCTTCGCCGCGCGCGGTGAGCATCACGACGGGGATGTCCCACGTCGCGCGGATCGTTGCGAGGACTTCCCAGCCGTCCATGCCCGGCATCATGATGTCGAGGATCACGAGGTCGGGATGCTCGCGCGCGATCGCGGCCAGCGCTTGATGGCCGTCCTCAGCCGTCACCACTGCGTACCCCTCGTACTCGAGGTGCACCTTGCACAGCAACAGCACATCCGGCGAATCGTCGACGACGAGAATCTTGGACATGGTTGACTCGCTCCGAGCCGTGGAACGCCGCCCATTCAGCGAACCTTTGCGTCATTCATACATCCTTGCGAACAGAAAGAACAGACTCCGTTGTAGCTGATCACTTCTGGCTACCGCCGGAAACGGGCGAATGCACGACGAACGCCGCATCGCGGGCGCGGCTTTTCGGTGGACGCGCGCGAAATGCCCCCTTCGGCCGAGCCGCGAAACGCCGGTATACTCCGCGCGCAACGCGCACCGGAGGAAGCTCGATGATCGATGCGACGGATCTGCGAAGGGTGATGGGGTACTTCGCCACCGGCGTCACCGTGGTGACGGCGATGACGGACGGGCGCCCCAGCGCGATGACGGCGAACTCCGTCACGTCCGTCTCGCTCGAACCCCCGCTCGTGTTGTTCTGCGCCGACCTCGAATCCGACACGTTGCGCTCCGTGCGCGCGAGCGGCGCCTTCGCGATCAACATCCTCGACGAGCGCGAGGAGCGCATCTCACGCGTGTTCGCGACGCGCGGGCCGAAGAGCTTCCAGGGCGTCGGTTTTCGCTCCGAGGCGACCGGCTCGCCGGTGCTCGACGACGCGCTCGCGTGGGTGGACTGCCGCGTGTTCGCGGAGCACGAGGCCGGCGACCACTCGCTGGTGCTCGGCGCGATCGAGCGTGCCGACGCGCGTGCCGAAGGCAAGCCGCTGATCTTCTATCGCGGCGGTTACCACACGCTCGGGGACTGAGCATGCCGACGGTTCCTTTCGGCGATCTCGACCTGTACTACGAGGACTTCGGCGGTCCTCCGGATCGCCTCGTGTTCTTTCTCCACGGGCTGCTGTTGTCGTTCGAGATGATGCAACCGGTTGCGCGCGCGTTCGCCGGACGGTTCCGTCCGGTGCTCGTGGAGCTACACGGCCACGGGCGTTCGTCGCGCCCCACCGAACCGGACGCGTATTCGATGTCGTCCTTCGCCGACGATCTCGTCGCCGTCGCCGACCACCTCGGGGCGGATCGCTTCGGCGTGTTCGGCACGTCGCTCGGCGCCGACGTTGCGCTGGAGGTCATGCTCGATCATCGCGACCGCGTTGCGGGCGCCGTGCTCGAGATGCCGGTGTTGCAGCACGGCGCGAAGGCCGCGGCGCGCATGTTCAAGCCCGTGGCGCGGCTGCTGCGCTCGCGCCGCGCGCCGGGTGCGCTGCGCACGATCTCGCGCCGCATGCCGCAGACGCGCGTCATGCCGGGCTTCCCCGAGGCGCTCGCGCACCTCGCGGAGGAGCCGCTCGCCGGCGCGGCCGTGATCGAAGGGTTGCTCGCGGAGGCGGAGCGCGATCGCTGGGACGACGTCTCGGGGTGTCCGGTGCCTGCCATGGTCATCGGTCACGCGCTCGACCCGTTGCACGCGTGGAAGGACGCGCAGCAGGTCGCGCACACGTTGCCGCGCGGCGAGCTGGTGCGTGCATACTCGGTCCTGGAGTTGCGGGTCCGGCCGAAGCGACTGATCGGGCTCAGCGCACGGTTCTTCGAGGAAGTGTTCGGCGAGGTGCAGCCGGCGCAGAAACGGCGAAAGAGCGGGGCTTAGGGCAGGAATCGCATCGGGTTCTGATGCTGCCCGTTGATGCGAACCTCGAAGTGCAGGTGGTCGCCGGTGGAGTTCCCGGTCGAGCCGCACGCGGAGATCACCTGACGCTGCGTCACGCGCTGGCCCTCGCGAACGTACAGGCGCGAGTTGTGCGCGTACAGCGTCGTGACGCCGTTGCCGTGATCGATGATCACCATGTTGCCGTAGCCGCCGCCCCACTCCGCAGCGATGACGCGGCCGGCCTTGGATGCGCCGATGCGGTCGCCGGTGCGGCAGTCGATGTCGATGCCCGTGTGGAAGCCTCCCCAGCGCGGGCCGTACGGCGACGTGATCGAACCACGGATCGGCCACGCGAAGCCGCTGCGGCTGATGCCTCCGCCGGTGTAGACCGACGACCGCGCGAGGATTAGCGCGACGATGCGATTCTGCTCCGCCTGGAGTGCGGCCACCTCGCGCTGGAACGCGCGCACGCGATCCGCGAGCGCCGCCTCCGCCTCCTCGTGCGTGGACAGGACGTCGGATACCAGCTCCGCCTGCTCGGCGACGTCGGCGGTCACCTCCGCGGCGCGCGCCCGTTGCCGCGCCAGCGACTTGCGCAACGTGATCTCCTCGTGGCGCAGGCGCGCGAACTGCTCCGCCTTCACCTTGTCGAATCGCATGACGTATTCCATGTTCGTGGAGCGGCCGAGGAAGTCGGCCATGGTGTCCGCTCCCAGCCACGCCTGTGCGCCGGACGGACCCATGATGTAGAGCTCGCGTGCACGCTCTCCCAGATCGGCTGAGAGCAGCCCGCGCCGCGCCTCGATCTTCGCCAGGCGCCGCTTGCTGGCGGCCATCTTCGCCTCGATCGTGGCGAGCCTCGACCGGTACAGGTTGAGGCGGGAGCGCACGGCGCTGAGCTGGCCGGCCACTTCCGAGATCGTCGCGAGCAGCTGGGCGTCGGTGCGCTTCGCCTCGTACAGGCGCGCGCGGGCGGCGCGGAGGCGCCGGCGCGTCTCGTTGAGGCGGTCCCGGGCCGTCGCCCCGGCGGGGATCGCCGTCACGAGGGTGGAGAAGAGGACCAGCATCAGCGCCACCAACGCGCGGCGCCGTACGGTGCTCCTCCTCAAGCGATCAGCCCCCTACGACGTGTTCGATTTGCCGGATTTTGGGCGCCCGGCACCCGCGTCTGTCTACCAAAATCGATCCCCGGGGGCAAAGACGCCTCGCTTGGCAAACCTCCCACCTGCGAGAATGGCTCAGGAGGAGGAGGCGTGAACACGAGAGGCGGGGTGCAGGCCGGGCCCGACCGCTCCGAGGCCCTCGCGGAGGTCTTGGGGGCGCTCGCGTACTCCCTGTTGCGGGTGTTCCAGCTTTCGGCCGCGGCCACCGCGGTCGCGCCCACCCTCGCGCTGGCCGAAACCCAGGGCGATTTCGCCGTCGAGGAGCTGGAGCGCTACCGCGTGCTCCGCCGCCGTGTCGACGCGATCTCCCGGCACGGCGACGCGGTGATGTTGCGCTTCAAGCGCCCGCTCGACGCTTTTTACGACGCGGCGCCCACCGACGACTGGCTTTCGATACAGGTGTTCCAATTCCTCGGCGACGCGATCGCCATGGACTTCGCCGGGATGCTGGCGTCCTCGATCGACGAAGAGTCGGCGGCGTCGGTACGCCACGCGCTCGGCACGCGCGGCGCGCACGAAGCGTTCGCCCTCGCGCAGGCCCGCCTGGTGATGGAGCAAGACCCCACCGCAGCGGACCGCGCCGTGAAGGTGGCCGGCTCCATCGTCGGCGGCGCCCTGTCCAGCCTTCGCGAAGCCGTGCTCGAATCCGACGCGCTCGCCGTCGTTCTCGGGAGCGAGGACGAAGTCAAGCGCCTCGTGATGGAGCTGCTCGCCAACCACCGCGAGCGCCTCGAGCGACTGGGCCTCGAACCGGTGGAGTGAAACGCGCGGGTCAACGCCGGCGATAGACGGTCGCCCGGTGCGCGGCGCGATGTATGACCACCGTTCGAGTTTTCTGGTCCACTTCGTAGACGACGCGAAAGTCGCCGCGCCGCGCGGAGTAGAGGCCCTCGAGCTCGCCGCGCAAAGGCTTTCCGGCTCTTCGTGGGTTCTCCGCGATCGAGCCAAAGATGATTTCGATCACTGCGGCTCTTACTTTCTCGGGGAGCTTGCGGAGGTGCCGGAGGCCTTCGGGAGTGATCTCGACCTCGTACGCCACCTACAGATGATCCTTGAGCCGAACGCGTTTCCCCGCAGCCGATTCACGGCGGGAACGACGAATCGACTCGAGGAGTTTCTCGTCCTGAAGTATCTCGACGGTCTCTTCCAGCGCTTCGAGCTCGTCGGGATTGATCAGCACCGCCGCGGGACGCCCGTTGCGCGTTATGTACACGCGCTCGCGCTCCCGGACGACGTCGTCGACCAGCTTGGAGAGGTGTGCCTTCGCCTCGGTGAACGGAACCGTCTCGGACATGACTGGTCAGAATTCTAACCTGTCACGCCTGGGTCCACAACCCCGACGTCAGTGGGTGTGGGACTTCTCGGCCGCGCGCAGGCGGGCGGTCATGACGAGGAGCATCTTCTTGGCCACGGTGGGCATGTGGTCGAGCAGGGGGAGGAAGCTCCACGACACGAGGGAAAGGGTGCGCACGTCGGTGTCGGCGACGACCGTGGCGGAGCGGGGTTGGCGATCGATCAGCGCCATCTCGCCGAAGTAATCGCCGGGGCCGAGCTTTGCGTGGGTGCGGCCGCCCGACGTGACACGCGCTGATCCTTCGAGGATCAGGTGGAACGCCGCGCCCGCCTCTCCTTCCTGCACGATCGCCTTCCCGGCCGGGAAGTGGACTTCCTTCGCCGCCTTGTAGATCTCGTTGAGCTCCTTCGTGGTGAGGCCCTCGAAAAGCGCGACGTTCTTGAGTGCTGAGACGGCTTCACCTTTGCCCATTGACGCACTCCATTCGGCGATGGGTCGGTCGGTCGCACGGCGGTCCGACACGCGGACGCGCCATGATAGGCCCGGCCGGGCCGGAACGAGCAAGAGGCCGAACCGGTCGGGGTGCCGGCTTCGAATGGTCGGTAGGCGTCGCGACGAGAAAGGACCCAACGATTCCAGGCCAGGATCCGGCGGCTTCCCGGGACGTTGCCGACCTGCAAGACCGCAGGGACCGTGACGTGCTCTCGCGCATCGCGAACGGAAGCGAGGAGGCGTTCTCGGAGCTGTTCCGGCGGTACGCGCCCGCGGCCGGCGGCATCGCGATGCGCGTGATCGGCGACGCCGCGATGGCGGAGGAGGTCGTGCAGGAAGTGATGGTGTCGGTGTGGCGCCGCGCGGGAGGATACGACCCCGCGCGCGGCAGCGTGCGCTCGTGGCTGCTCGCGCAAGCGCATCATCGCGCCGTCGACGTCGTGCGCCGCGAGGAGGCGAGCCGCCGCCGCGCGTCCGCGCTCGCACCGATGCCGGCCGGCGACGATCCCATCGAAGACGTCGTCGAGGAAGGATGGCTCGCGTCACGGCGCGCGCGCGTGCGCGCCGCGCTCGGCGAGCTGTCGCACGATCAGCGACGCGTGCTCGAGCTCGCGTACTACGGCGGGCTCACGCAATCGCAAGTTGCGCACGCTGCCGGCATCCCGCTCGGCACCGTGAAGTCGCGCACGCTCGCCGCGATGAACAAGCTGCGTTCCATGCTGGGTGGTGAGGGCGCATGATCGACCACGACGCGCTGCGCCAGTCGGTCGCGGCGTACGCGCTGGACTCGCTCGGCGGCCACGAGCGCACGCGCGTGCAGGCCGAGCTCCTCGATCACCTCCCAGGATGCGAGGAGTGCACGTCGCTGCTGCGCGACCTGCGCGAGACCGTTGCCGATCTCGCGATCGCTGCGCCGCCGATGCGCCCGTCCGAAGGATTGGAGGAGCGCGTGCTCGCCGCTATTCGCGACGCGGGCGGCGGCGGCTCGGTGGCGCCGGTCGTCACGGTCACGCGCCGCCGACGATTCGTCGTGCGCGTCGGCGCCGTCGCAGCGTCGCTGGCGCTCGTTGCGTCGCTCGCGGTGAGCGGCACGCTGCTCGGCAGCTTGCAACGGGAGCGCGACTTTCGCGAGCGAATGTCGGCGGCGCTGGCGATCGCCGGTGATCCGACGGCGCGCGTCGCGACGTTGCAAGGAAAAGGCGGGAGCATCCTCGTCGCCGTGCGCCGCGACGGGCGCGTGGCGATGATCGCGCAGGACGTCCCGGCCGCGCCGCAAGGCCGCGTCTTCGAGCTGTGGCTGTTCAGTGGAGACAAGCCCGTACCCGTCGCCGCGTTCACACCGCGCGACGGCGACGCGGTCATGCTCACGTCGGTTGCCGAAGCCGATTACACGGTCGCCGCCGTAACGTACGAGCGCGAGTTCGTCCCGGCCCCGACGAGCGACCCGGTGTATCAGGGTCGCATCTGACGACTCACGAGCGTTCGCGTTGCGCCGGCGTCGGCAGCGGCGTGAGCGCAGCGCTCGGCGACGGGGATGGGCTGGTGCCCGAAGGCCGCGGCGTCGGCGGCGCGCGTCGCGCGGCCGGTTGCGATGCGAACGTCAAGTAATCCTCGAGGAGACCGACGCCGAAACGCTCGTCGCGCAGGACGCGCATCAGCTTCAGGAGATCATTGTACAGCGACGGCTTGAAATGCAGCAGGATGATGTCTCCCGAGCGAAGCCTGCCGTTCGCCCACGTCTTGATCACGCCGCCGCCCATGGTCGCCGACCAGTTCACGGCGGCGCCGAGGCCGCACGACGACACGGCCCGCAACGTCGCCGCGTTCTGGGCACCGTACGGAGCGCGGAACAACGTCGGTCGCCGCCCGAACAACGAGCGGTAGCGGCCGAGCGGTCCGCAAATCTGCCGCCGCTGCGCCGTGTACGACATCCGCGTGAGGCGTGGGTGCGAAAGCGTGTGGTCCTCGATCTTCGCGCCCGCGCGCGCCATCGCTTGCCAGTACGGCGGGTCACGGTTCACCGCGGCGTTCACGAGGAAGAGCGAGACCGGCAGGTGCGTCTTGCGAATCAACTCCAACACGCGCTGGTCGCGCGTATTGCCGTCGTCGATCGTGATGAACACCACGCGCTGCTTGATCTTGAGGCGGGAGACGAGCGGCGCCGAGCGGCTCGCGGCGAGCCGTACCGATCCGCTCGGGCGCGCCGGCGCGTAGGCGACTGCGGAAGCAGCCGGCGAAGGTAGGAGCGAGGCGCGTACGGGGGGCGTCGCTGCGTCGTCCAAGGGAAAGCTCGGTGGAGGGCGCCACGCGTGAGGAGGTAGCGCGGTCTCGGGCGCTGCGCGCCACTGCACGGCGGCGACCAGCGTCACGCTCCAGAACGAGACCACTGCGCACGCGACGGACGCCGCGACTCGAAATCTCCTCAACCCGCACCCCCAGGCGACAAATGGTACGGGAGCGAGCAATGCGCCGTCACGACGGCGAACCGAACGGGCGGTTACGCTTCGGACCCGTGAAACGGCCGGCAGGGGAGGAGAAGCGCAGCGGACGCGTGGTTGAGCGCGGCGCCGCGCGCGTATCGCCGCAAGAAGACGAGCGGTTGCTGGAAGGCGCGGAAGCGCCGGCGTTCCTCGACTCCGATCCGTGGCGCGTCTTGCGCATCCAGTCGGAGTTCGTGGACGGCTTCGACACGCTGGCGCGCGTCGGCGACGCCGTCTCGGTGTTCGGATCGGCGCGTGTGCGCGACGACGATCCCATGTGCGCGCTCGCGCGCCGCACCGGCGAGCTGCTCGTGGAGCACGGCTACGCCGTGATCACCGGCGGCGGGCCCGGGATCATGGAGGCGGCGAACCGCGGCGCGCTGGAGGCCGGCGGCCTCTCGATCGGGTGCAACATCGAGCTGCCGTTCGAGCAGAGCCTGAACGCGTACGTGAACCTCGGCATCGAGTTCCGCTATTTCTTCGTGCGCAAGACGATGTTCGTGAAGTACGCGCAAGCGTTCGTCATCTTTCCCGGCGGCCTCGGCACGATGGACGAGCTGTTCGAGGCGGCGACGCTCATCCAAACCGGCAAGGTGCGCCACTTCCCGCTCATCCTGTGCGGCACCGAGTATTGGAGCGGGCTGCTCGCCTGGTTGCGCGAGCGCGTGCTGGACGAGCGGAAGATGTCGCCGGCCGATCTCGATTTGTTCACGCGCACCGACGATCCGGAAGAGGTCGTTGCGATCATCGACCGCGCGCGCGACGAGCGGCGTGCGGAACGCGGGCGCGTCTAGCTCGTCACCGGGTTTCCCGACAGCGCCGCCACGAAACGCGGAACGGCGCGCTGCTCGGCGATGCGCGCCGCCATCGGCGCGAGCAGCCTCTCGAGCTCGTTGCGCTCGTCCTCGTCGAGCGTCTCGTAGGGCGGCGACGCGAGACGATCGGTCTCCATCTCGAGCATCTGCCGGAACTTGCCGCCGCCGTCGGTGAGCGCGCCGTTCGCGTCGAGGTAGCCGCGGTGTTGCAGCGCTTCGCGCGCACGTGTCGTTGCCTGCTCTCCGAACTGCCGGTAGGCGAAGTACTTCGGCTTCTTCAGCGCGTTGAGCGCACCGTCGAGCACCAGCGCCTCCGCGGGAGTGATGCCGTGCGTCAGCAACACTGCGACGTGTCCGTCGCCGCGATGCTCGCGCAGGATCGTCGCGGCGTGCCACAGCGCGGTCGCGTCGTCGTCCGGCCAGGGAAGCGTCGCGTGCGCCGCCGCAAGCGGACGGCCGTGGGTCGGCGCCGATCTCGCGACGCGTTCGAGCAACACACGCGCGCGCTCGAGGTCGGCGTCCGCGACATCGGCGAGCAAGCGGTGCATCGTCGCTCCGGCGGCGCGCGTGCGCGTCTCGATCACGCGCTGCGGGTCGGCGACGTCCCAGTGGAGGTTTGCACCGACCATGTCGACGTGGAAGGAGTAGAACGCGGCGGCGACCGCCGCGGCGGTCACGCTCCCCATCGGGGCCGCGCGCGACATCACGTAGCCGGCGTCGCCGTCGAGCCCGATCTCCGCGAACGCTTGCTGCGTCTCGGGTGAGAAAAACGGCGCCGTGGAGAGGGGTTCGGTCAACCCGTAGAAGCGGTATGCGACCGTGTTCAGCACGTCGCGGACCTTAGCGGATATGGTGTTGCGCATGCTCGCTAGGAGGTTCGCGACTCTCGCCTGCATGCTCGTGTTCGTCGCGTGCTCGTCGGGTTCCGGCACGTCCACGAAATCGCCGACGAGCGGCGCTCGCCCGAGCAGCACCGCGAAGCTCACGATCACGGTGCCGCGCAACGGCGAGTCGGTGAAAGGACCGCAGGTGCACGTCGAGATTGCGCTGAGCGGAGCGAAAGTCGTGCCACAAACCACGACGAACCTCCGGCCGGACGAGGGGCACATCCACGTGAAGCTCGACGGGCAGCTGCAATCGCAGACGGCCGGGACGTCGTTCAACCTCGAGGACGTGAAGCCGGGGTCGCACGTGGTCCAGGTGGAGTTCGTCGCATCGGATCACGTGCCGTTCGATCCCCGCGTGGTCGCGGGCGCGTCGTTCATCGTGACATGACGGAATCGCTTCGAGTCGCGTACCCGCGACGCAACCAAACGTGGCTCTTGCTCGCGTTCGCCGGCTGCCTCGCGTTGGTCGCGCGACCGGCGACGCAGTCGCCGGTCGCACTCGCCCTCCTGTATGCCGCGCTCACCGTCGCGTGCCTGTCGACGGCCGACGCCGCGCGCACGCGTTTGCTTCCGTGGAGCGTCGTGCTCGCCGCGGGCGTCGGCGCGATGCTCGCGGCACGAGCGGTCGCGGGGATCGGCATTCCCGCGCGCGCCGGGTTGCTCGCGCTCACGCTGAACACGCTCGCCGCGGTCGCGGAGGAAGCGTTTTTCCGCCGGTATCTGTACGCGCGCCTGTTGCGATGGGGTGCGGCGGTCGCGGTGCTCGTCTCCGCGCTGGCCTTCGCGCTCGTGCACGTGCCGGGCTACGGCCTCGCCGCGTTGCCGCTCGACGCCGGCGCGGGCTTGTTGCTGTCGTGGCAACGCTGGGCGTCGGGTCGCTGGGAGGTTCCGGCGGCGACGCACGTTTTCGCCAACGTCTTGTCGACGATCTGACCGGGAGGCTTCGATGCGAAAAATTCTCTCCGCGCTCACGCTCGTCGCCCTGGCGCTGAGCGCGATCTCGTGCTCGTCCGCGAGCGGCGCTCGTGACGGAAGCCCGCTCGTCGTCGGCGCGCTGTATCCGGTCGGCGGCGCGCAGGGCCGCGGCGGCCCCGCCGAAGCGCGCGGCGTGCAGATCGCCGCGCAGCTCGTGAACGAAGCCGGCGGCGTCAACCGGCGCCCGATTCGCGTGCGCACACTCGACGTGCCCGGCTCCGACGCCGCGAAGCCGGCCGTCGCGCGTCTCGCGAAGGAAGGCGTGCAGATCATCCTCGGCAGCTACGGCAGCACGATCTCGAAGCCTGCCGCAGACGAAGCCGCGCGCCGCGGGTTGTTGTTCTGGGAGACCGGCGCGGTCGGGGAGATGTCCGGCGCGGGCGCGGGCTCACACGTGTTCCGCGTGTCGCCGACGGGCGGAACGCTCGGCCGGCAAGCCGTGGCGTTCATCGCCGATCGCATCGCGCACATGATGAAGGTGCGCGCGTCCACGTTGCGATTCTCCGTCGCGTTCGTCGACGACGTGTACGGGCGCTCGGTCGCCGACGGCGCGCTCGCTGAGATCGCTGCGCGCAAGCTGCCGCTCGCGGCGAACATCGGGTACGACGCGCACGATTACGACGCGGCCGACGTCGTGCGTCGCGTCGCGGCTGCGCGCACCGACGTGTTGTTCGTCTCGGCGTATCTCGAGGACGGCGTTGCGATCCGCCGCGAGACCGTGCGACAGCACGTTCCGCTCAAAGCTGCGATCGGAACCTCCTCGAGCTTTTGCATGAAGGAGTTCGGAGCGGCGCTCGGCCCGCAATCGATCGGCCTCTTTGCGTCCGACAAGCCCGACACCGGGCTGAACGTCGACGCGCTCGCGCCCGACGCGCGCGACGCGATGCGCCGCGCGAACGCCATCTATCTCCAGCGATACGGCGAGGACATGGGTCCCGCCGCGCTCGCAGGCTTCAGCGCAGCGTGGGGACTGTTCCGCTACGTGCTCCCTCGCGCGAAGTCGGATGCGCCGCGCGACGTCGCTGCGGCTGCGCGTGCGGTAAAGGTGCCGGCCGGAGGGCTCCCCAACGGCAGCGGCTTGCAGTTCGGCGCCGCAGGAACGCCGGATGCCGGTGAGAACGTGCTCGCCGCGAGCGTGATCTGGGAGTGGACGCGCGACGGCAAGCGCACCGTGGTGTGGCCGCCGCAGTTCGCGACGACGCCCGTGCAACTCATTCCGCTCGCCGCATGAGCAACCGCAGCGCGCGCGCCATTGCGTACGGCTTCGTCGCCGTCGCGCTCTACCTCGTTGCGGCCGCGGTGTCGGGGAGCATCAGCGTGATCGCCCGCCGTCCGCTTCTCGACGGCGTCACGCCGCCGCCGCCGTACCGCTACGTCAAGCCGCCGCCGGAAGCCACCACGCAGGAGAAGCCCGCTTCGGCGAAGGTCACCATCAAGCTCGATCCGCCGGAGCTCGGCGCCGGCGTGTTCTCCACCCAGGATCAGCAAGCGACGCTCGTGACCGAGCCCGGCGTGTTCCCATCGGGCACGCAAGGTCCCGTGACGCTCACGATCGATCCGCTCGACCCGGCGCAGTTCGCGCGCGCGCCGAAGGGATCGCGCGTCGTCGGCAACGTGTATCGCTTCGAGGCAAAGGACAAGAGCGGTGCGGTCGTCGGCGCCTTTGCGAACGCGGGACACATCGTGCTCGTGTATCCCGCGCACACCGCCGCCGTGTTCAACGCGCAACACGCGCTGCTCACGTCGAAGGACGGGCGCTCATGGCGCCGGCTCGAAGCGAACGACTCGCCCGCGCAGCAGCAATTGTCGGGAGACGTGATGGAGCTCGGCTACCTCGCGGTCTCGGAGAGCGGCGGACAAGAGGAAGGCGGCGGCGTCAACGCCGGCGTCATCGTGGCAGCGGTGGTCGGCGGCATTGCGGCGCTCGGTGGCGCGGGCTGGTACGTGAAGGTTCGGCGCGAGGCCGCACGCCGCCGCGCTCGCGCGCTCGCGCGCCGGCGCGCTCGCGACGCATCGCCCAAGAAGCGCCGATAGCGAATCGGCTGGCGTAACCGCACCGTTCCTCCGTACGATCATCCACCTATGGCCGAGAAGCGAGCGACGAGACCGCCCCGCCGCGGGCGACCGGGCGAGGAGTGGAGCCATCCGGTTGCCCTGGGAGGCGGCTGGCGCTTGCAGTACTACAAGGCCACCGGCGAGGAGTTCACCCACTACCGGCTGCTGCCACCGCCGAACGCGTGCAAGGAGGGCCAGCCGCGCTCGCTCCCGCGCATCACCGCACAGGACACCCTGCGGGTGCTGCCCTGGCTGCAGCGCTTGTTCGGAGGGCCAGAAGGTCCGCGCATCTTTCGCCCGCTCGCGTGCGACGAGCCCGGCGCGTCCGACAAGGCGCAGCGGGAGCTGCGCGCCGTGGATCGCCAGGCGCGCGTATGGTCCGAGCGCGAGCACGTCTGAGCCCGGAGCGCTCCCGGCCCGCGTGGCCCGCTATCATCTCCCGGCCAATCCAAGCGGAGGAACAACCATGACCAGACGCCTACCGATCGTTCTCGTGCTACTGGCCGGCCTGCTCGCCGCGTGCGGCGACTCCACACCCACGCCGTCGAGCCAAGGCGGTGACGGAACGTGCGACAACGCCACCGTCACCGGCAGCGCGGGATCGAAGCCCACCGTCACGCTCCACACCAATTGCGACCTGCCGACGCAATTGGTCACCAAGGACGTCATCACCGGCACCGGCGCCGAGGCGAAGTCCGGCTCGCAGATCACGGTGCAGTACGTCGGCCTCGGCCTCAAGACCGAGAAGGAGTTCGACGCGTCGTGGGGCAAGCAGCCGTTCTCGCTCAAGCTCGGCGCGGGGTCGGTCATCAAGGGTTGGGATCAAGGCATCGTCGGCATGAAGGTCGGCGGCCGGCGCCTGCTCGTCATTCCTCCGGATCTCGGATACGGCGCCCAAGGATTCCCGCCCGTGATCGAAGCCAACGAGACGCTCGTGTTCGTCGTCGACCTCGTCGACGCGAAATAGGCGTTACTCGTCGATCGCCGGGCGCGCGCGCATGCGCTTGTTTTTGGCGCGTGTCTTCTTCTCCGTGAGCCGGCGCTCCTTCGCCCCCTTCGACGGCTTCGTCGCAACGCGTTTCTTTGGAGGAGGCGCGAGCG
>JBIOWR010000287.1:0-21276 GCA_044868775.1 Actinomycetota bacterium | reverse complement strand
CCGACGACTTCCACGGCGTTCTCGATCGCATCCTCGTGATCGCCGACGGCGGCATCCGCGAGCTGACGCACGAGCAGTTCCACATCCATTTCGAGGCGCCGCGATGAGCATCTTCACCGCGCCCTTTGCGATCCGCGCCTACATCGCGGTCATCGCCGTCGGCATCGCCGCGCCGGTGGTCGGCGCGTTCCTCGTGCAGCGGCGCTTGTCGCTCATCGGCGACGGCATCGGTCACCTCGCATTCGCCGGCGTCGCGATCGGCCTCGCAGTCGGCATCGCGCCGTTGTGGGGAGCCGTCGCCGTCGCGGTGCTCGGCGCCGTCGCGCTCGAACGGTTGCGCACCACCGGCCGCATCGCCGGAGATCTGTCGCTCGCGCTCATCTTCTATGCGGGCATCGCCGGCGGCGTCGTCGGATTGTCGGCGCTGGATCGGTTCGACGCGTCGGCGATCGGCGTGCTGTTCGGAAGCGTGCTCACCGCGTCGTGGAACGACGTGCTCGTCGTCGTGGTGCTCTGCGTCGCGGTCGCCGCCGTGATCGCGCCGTTCTATCCGCAGCTGCTCGCGGTCGCGCTCGACGAAGACACTGCGCGCGCGGCGGGGCTGCCGGTGGACGCGCTGAACTTGCTGACGGTGACGCTCACCGCGTTGCTCGTTGCGGCGGGCATGCGCGTCGTGGGATTGCTGCTCATCTCATCGCTGCTCGTGATCCCGGTCGCGGCCGGCGCGCGGCTCGCGCATTCCTTCAAAGACACGATCGTGTGGGGCGCGCTCGTCGGCGCGCTCTCGTGCCTTGCCGGGTTGCTGTTCGCGCTTGCGCAAGGAACCGTCGCTCCCGGAGGCTCGATCGTGATCGCGTCGCTGCTCGCGTTCGTCGCAGCGTCGGCGGCGGGCAGGCGCGCGGCGCGCAGGCATCCGAGGCAGGCAGCCCGATGAAGCCGTCGACTCCTCCCGGACTGCGTCCCACGCGTCAGCGGCGCGCGATCCTCGATGCCGTTGCAGCGGAGAAGCGCCCGGTGAGCGCGCAAGATTTGCACGCGCGTTTGCGCACGACGGGAGGGCGCGCCGGATTGGCGACCGTGTATCGCACGCTGCAAGCTCTCGCCGACGCCGGCGTGCTCCGCACGTTCCAGACGCCCGGCGGCGAGATGGCGTACAAGGTGTGCGAGCCGGGACATCACCATCACCTCATCTGCACGCGCTGCGGCAACGTCGAGGAGATCCCGTCGTGCGAGGTCGAGGAGTGGGCGTCCGCGGTCGCACGCAAGCGCGGCTTCGCCGTCGACTCACATCAAGCCGACATCTACGGCACGTGCGCGCGGTGCGGCCGCCGAAGGCGGCGGTGAGCGCTACGCGCCCGGCACCACCGTCACGCCCGTCTCCACCGGGCCGCCGGCGAGGAGCGCCCACAACTGCTCGAAGCCGGTCTTGATGACGAGCTGCGTGTCGCTGCCTTCCCATCCGTGGCCGGCGAACGGGCTCTCGTACTCCTCGCCCCCCGCTTCGAACAGTGGCCCGGCGACGATCGCCGTGCCCGTCGTCCCCGACTCACCGTCGCCGCGCAACACGACGGTGTGCTGGTGCGTCTTCACGCCGGCCAAGGTCAGCGCGGCGAACATCTGCGGCGTCTGGTCGGTCGGCACGAGGCCATCGTCCAGACCGTGCACCACGATCGCTCCGTCGAGACCCTTCATGTCGCCGGCGCGCGCGACGTTGGTGAGCTCGATGTACTCCTCGGGAACCTCTTCGAACGAACCGCCGGCTTCCTTCTCGATCTCTTCTTGCGCGAGTGCACCGGTCGAGTTCACCGGCGCGATGGCGCGCGCGATGAGGTATTCCTCGATGAGGTTGTTCACGCCTTCGACGTCGATCAGGTAATCGAACAGCGGCGAGCCGTCGCCGCGCACGGCGTTCGGCGACGCGACCGCCATGCCCGCGGCGTTTCCGCCCATGCTGATGCCGAAGGCGATCACTTTCGTGATCGTCGGGTACTGCGTCATGAAGTGCTTCGCCGCAGTGATCGAGTCCTCGGCGCCTTCGCGCACGAACCATCCGTAGTTCTCGACCGGCGTCTGCGTCTGACCGGTGTAGTCCATCGCGACGGCGATCGCGCCGTGCGTCGCAGCGTTGCGAAGGTGGTTGCGCCACGAGCACGAGTCGTTGCCGTGTCCGTGGAACATCACCACGAGCGACGTGGGATTCAGCGACGCCGGCAGCGCGTAGCGGCCGTCCGCGAGCCCCAGCTCGCTCGTGAGCCCGATGCCGGTGTCGCTCATGCCGGCAAGGCGTGGGTCGGTGTGGTTCGAGCACGGAACCTCCGCGGCGCGAGCGGCGCTCGGGACGAGGAACGCGGTGACGGCAACGAGGGCGAGAAGGCTGCGGACGGCGCGCACGAAGACTCCTTTGTCGATTGGTCTGCCGGGATCTGTTTCCACGCCGGGCGCACGGAGTCCTTCCCGTGGCGCCGGGCAAGACGGGCATTCCGGTGAACCAGAACCCTGCGACGCGCGCGGAGGCGCGCTATCTTCCAGCCACCCGTGTCTCCCAAGAAGAAAGCTCTTTTTGCTGCGGCGCTGCTCGCCTTCGTCGTCGGCGGAAACCTGCCGCCCGCTCCCCGCGCAGAAGCAGTGACGCTCTCGACGCTGCGCGTCGGTTTCTCGCGCGTCGCGAGCGGTTTGAGCTCGCCGGTGGCGATCGCCGTGCCGAACGACGGCACCGGGCGCATGTTCATCGCCGAGCAAGCCGGACGCGTGCGCGTGCGATCGGGCGGCGGCACCGTGCAGTCGGCCGCGTACCTCGACATCCGCTCCAAGGTCCTCGACGGCGGCGAGCGTGGGCTGCTCGGCATCGCGTTCTCGCCGAGCTTCAAGAGCAACCGGTATTTCTTCGTCGCGTACACCAACGGCAACGGCGCGCTCGTCGTATCGCGTTTCCGCCCGAGCTCGTACACCGCAAACACCGTGTCGGCGAGCACCGAGACGGTGTTCCTCACCGTCGCGCATCCGGGCCACGACAACCACAACGGCGGCCAGATCGCGTTCGGCCGCGACGGCTATCTCTACATAGGCACCGGCGACGGCGGAGGCGCAGGCGATCCCGACGACAACGCGCACGACGTCTCCAAGCTCCTCGGAAAGATCTTGCGCATCGACGTGAACCGCGCGTGCGGCGGCCTGAAGTACTGCATCCCGTCGGACAACCCGTACGCGAGCTCGTCGACGGCGCGCAAGGAGGTGTGGCAGTACGGGTTGCGCAACCCGTGGCGCTTCTCGTTCGACCGCTCGAACGGCACGCTGTGGATCGCCGACGTCGGGCAGGGATCCATCGAGGAGATCGATCGCATCGGCGCCGGCATCGGCGGCAAGAACTTCGGATGGGATTGCTGGGAGGGCACGTCGCGGTACTCCGACGACTCCTATTGCACGTCGCTCGCCTCGACGATCCGCCCGGTGACGCAATACGGCCACGGCTCCGGCGATTGCGCGGTGATCGGAGGGTTCGTGTATCGCGGCACGCGCTATCGCTCGAACATGGGCGGCGTGTACCTGTACGGCGATTACTGCACCGGATACGTGCGCGCGTATCTCAACGGAAGCACGCGCCTGGTGCTCAACCACGGCGGCTCGATCACGAGCTTCGGCGAGGACGTCGCCGGCGAGATGTACGCGGTGGATGCGGAAGGCGGTCTCTATCGCGTGACGGCATCCGGCGGCGTCACGCCACAGCAGGCATCTCCCAAGCCGGCGACGACGAAAGCATCGCCGTCGCCCTCGCCGTCGCCCTCGCCCTCGCCGAGCCCGACGCAGTCACCGACGCCGAGCGAATCGCCGTCGCCCACCGCGACGGCGGTTGCAGCGCCCGATGCGGGCGACGGCTCGTCCGCATGGCCGTGGGTGTTGACGGGGATCGGCGCAGCAGGAATCGGTGCGTTGATCGGCGTGCGCGTGTTGCGGCGTCGCTAGACGGCCGGACGCCGCCTCACTGCGTCTGCTCGACGCGACGTGCGAGCGGCGAGGTTTCGCCGCGGCGCGCCGCATCGAGGCGCTGCGTGAGCAAGGACTCCGCCTTCTTCGGCGGCGTCGCGGCGTCGCCGTTCTGGCTCGCGGAACTGTTGGTGCGGAACAGCTCCGACGGATCCATGTGCGATCGAACGAGCGCTTCGATCTCCGCGTCGATGCGCGCTCGCTCGCGCGCCTCGAGCTCGATCTCCTCCCACCGTCTCCAGCGTTCGCGGTCGCGCTGCTCTTGCGCTTCTCGCGCTCGCATCGCTTCGCGGAACCGCTCGGCGCGCGCCTTCAATTCGGGCTCGCCGATCGCGGGCTTGTCTCGCTGGGCGGTGCGGCCGGCCGTTCGCAGGGTCTCGTAGGCGGCCGTGGCCTCTTTCATCCGGCGTTCGGCTTCCTCGCGGACGTCGTCCGGCATGTCGGCGAGCCGGTCCGGGTGATAAATGCGGGCGAGTCGGAGGAAAGCGGAACGAATCGCGCGCCCGTCGTTCGTGGGCGCGATCCCCAATATCTCGAAGGTCTGCTCGTACATGCTCCCGCCCTGATCCCGCCTTGACGCGAATGTCGGTTGGTTCCCGCAAGTCCTTTAGCGCGCCCGGGTGCGTCTCGACGATGCTAGCCGCGCATCCAGGCTTGCTCAAGGATCATCTCCAGCTTGGCCCCACAGGACCAGATCGCATCGCCCCGGCGCGTTGGAATAGATCGGACCTTCTCCGTGTTGCGGCCTAGCAAAGCGAGGAAGGAGCTCGGGGATGACGCAGTTTTCGATGGACTTTCGCGCGCGCTGGGGCGACATGGATTTCAACGCGCACATGCGGAACACGGCCTATCTCGAAGTGTCGGAGGATTGCCGCATGCAGTATTTCGAGAGCCGGGGCTTCACGATGCGTGAGTTCGAGAAGCGCCGCGTGGGACCGGTCGTCTTTCGCGACGAGATGCAGTACCGGCGAGAGTTGCGCCTGCTCGACAACGCCCGCGTCGACATCGCCGCGGCCGGGTTGAGCGAGGACGGCTCGCGCTTTCGCTTGCGCAACGTCGTGCGGCGCGCATCGGACGACGAGGTGGCGGCGATCGTGACGTCGGACGGCGGATGGCTCGGCCTCGACGAACGGAAGCTCGTTCCTCCACCGGACGAGCTGCTCGCCGTGCTGCGCGACCTTCCGAAGACCGACGATTTCGAAGAGCTGAAAACGCGGCGCTGAACCGAAGCCTCCTCCATCGCGAACGGCTGATGTAACGCACGTTCGCGATGGAGGAGGTTGTATGGTGCCCGTCCGCGCCGCGCTTGCGCTGGTGTCGACCGTACTGCTCGTCGCGTGCGGCGGCGCGAGCAGCAGCTTGCGCGGCGCGACCGTCGACGTACGCACGTTTCGGTTCTCACCGCATGTGCTGCGCATCGCGTCCGGCACGTCGGTCGCCTGGCGCAACCACGACCGAATCCTGCACACGGTCACGTCCGGCATCGCGAAACGCCAGGGCGTTCCCGGCGTGAGCGCGGACGTCGCCGCGCAGCCCGACGGCCGGTTCAACGGGACGCTCGGCGATGCAGGATCGGAATTCGACTTCACGTTTCGCGCGCCCGGGCGCTTCGCCTATTTCTGCTCCGCGCACACCGGCATGAGCGGGGAGGTGATCGTGACCTAAGGCATCGCTTCGCTCACGACACCGATTCCCAAACGAAGGAGACGATCTCCAATGACAAAGACGATGCGCGTGATCGCGCCGCTGCTCGCGCTTGCCGTGATCACCGCGGCGTGCGGCGGCAAGACCGCCAAGGTGGAAACGCAACAGAAGCGCGCCGTCGCGCTCGACGCCGGAGCGCCCGCGCTGCAGCAAACGCTCACCGATCTGCTCGACGGTCACGTGTACCTGGCGAGCATCGCCGTCGTGACCGGGCTCGGAAAGGGCCTCGATTCCGCGGCGTTCAAAGCTGCGGCCAAGACGCTCGACGACAACTCGGTCGGCCTCAGCAAGGCCATCGAGTCGGTATACGGCGCCGAAGCCGGGCAGCAGTTCCTCAAGCAGTGGCGCGATCACATCGGGTTCTTCGTGGAGTACACCGCCGGCAAGGCGACGAAGGACGCCGCGAAAGCTCAGGCCGCGCTCACGAAGCTGCAGAACTACAAGAAGGACTTCGCCGCGTTCCTCGAGTCGGCGACCGGCGGCAAGCTGCGCAGCGACGCCGCGGCCGGCGCGCTGCAGATGCACGTCGACAGCCTCGTTCAAGCAATCGACGCCGCGGTTGCCGGCGGCGCGGACGTGTTCGCGAAGGTGTACGCGGCCGCGTCGGAGCACATGCCGATGACCGCCACGGCGCTGTCGAGCGCGATCGCCGCTCAGTTCCCCGACAAGTTCGGGCAGTAGCCCCCACGCCGCTTCTGCTTCACGCGATGGTCACGCCCGCCACGGTGTCGTCGAGACCGAACGACACCGTGGCGGTGCGCCCCCCGTTCATGCAATACGAGAACGCGCGGTCCTGACGCGATCGCGGCTGGCCGATCGCTTCGAGCACCGCGCGCGCGTTCATGCCGGCCTGCACGGCGGCCACGTCGCCGTCGTCCAAATCCGGCACGTCGTCGCGGCACGCATCGGGCGCGATGCCGGTTGCGCGCTCCCACATCTGCAGGAACGCTTCGGCGCCGCGCGCGAGGTCCGCGACGATCTGGTCACCGGCGAGGTGGCGCAAGTCCTCGATCCAATCCGGATACAAGCCGTAGTGCGCGACGCCGTCGACGTTCACGTCGTACGTGCGCGTGCCGCTCTGCTGCTTGTGGATCTGCACGCCGCCGAGCCCGGTGAACGGATACGTCACCGCGCTGAGATCCGTCGGCCTGCGCGGAGCACCCTGGTTGCTGAATCCGTTGACGTCCGAGCCGTACCCGAACCCGAAGTAGTACCGCGCGTCGCGCTTGTCCTTCAGCCCGTTCCAGCTCGACGCGAACCCGGTGGACCCGCCCGCGTGCGGCGTCACGACGCCGCCCAGCTCGTAGATGCGCGGATAGATGGTCTTGTCAGCCCAGCTGTGGCTCGACACTACTCCCGAATACCCGCGTTCCTCCATGAACGTGAGCGCTTGCTGTCGCGCACGCGCGCTCATGTGGTCCGGGTCGAAGATCATCCCGCGATCGATCATCCCCTGCAGCGCGTGCTCGCCCAATTCCGTGAGGCCGATCGTGTTGCAGTGCGGTCCCTCCGGATACACCGGCGCGACGCCGGAGGCTCCGCTCACTTGCAGCACCGCTCCGAAGATCGCATCGCGTCCGGTGAGCTGGTCGGGCGCGCCTTGGTCGTGCGCGTTGTACTGGAGCTTGTCGTTCGCCTCGCCCATCTCGTCCGGACACGTTTCCATCTTCCAGAAGTGGCCCGTCTCGGAGCGGTTGCCGCTGTTCACGACCACGCCGGTCGAGCCCGAGTCGCCGGTAACGCCGGTAAGGGCATTGTCGAACTTGTTCGCCAGCTCCATCTGGCGCACGCCGAGGTCGAACACTTCGGTGAGCGCGTCGTCGATCTGCTTTTCGTCGCAGAGCGGTTGCTCCTCGATCACGTTGCAGTCGAACGGCGTCGAGATCTCGATGCCGAGAACGACTGCGAGCTGGCCCGCGTTCACGACCTCCCGCGCCTCGAACGGGTCGGTGACGATGCGGAACCATCCTTCGCCCGGGCCGCCGCTCTGCGCGTCGATGTACCGCTCCAATTCGCGGATGCGTTGCGCTTGCAACCGAACGCCGTCCATCTCGTTGCAGCTGTTCTTCTTGTACGGGTACACGACGCACAACGCGTGGTTGTCGACGAGGAGGTTGGTCATCAAGCGCAACCCGCCGCGCCACGCGCGCTCCAGCCACTTGTAATAGATCTGCTCGTGCGTGAGCGATCCCGGCTTGGGCCAGCCCTGGAACGACGGCCAACCTTCGGGGCTGTGCCCGGTGACCGGGTCGCCACCGCTCAGCACCATCTCGAGCACGGCCGTCTCACCGTGCGGACCGTGATCGACGCAATCGACGAGCGCGTGCCCTACGCCGTACGGATGCCACGGCCGTCCGCAACGCGTGCGGCCGCCGATGAACTCGAACGCCATCATGTGCACGTGGAGGTCGATGAAACCGGTCGCCTCGTCGACGGCCGAGGTGCCCTTCAGCGGGTCGCCGCTGACGTTCACCTCCACTTCGGGGAACGTCGCGCAACCCTCCGCGAGCGCGAGCGCGAAGCGAGCGCGCGCATCGGTCGTCGCAGGCGTCACGAGCGCGAGCGTGCCGGCCTCGGCGACGAGACTTTGCTTCGTTGCCGGAAGCGTGATCGTGAACTCGCCGGGCGCGACCTCGTCGATCTCCCAGTCGGCGAGCTCGCTTGCCGTCTTCGCGGCGACGACGCCGGCGCCGCGGCCGGTGGCGGCGCCGACGGGGCCGCGCGCGATCGCGTCGGCGGCTTGGTCGGTGGTGCCGATGGTCAGTCCACCGGCGTGCGCTCCCGGCGTGCTTGTCGTGGCGGCGTATGCGGCAGCGCCGGCCAGGCCCTCGCTCGCGGCGAGGAAGTCCTGCGCGGTGCCGAACAGCAAGTACTTCCCGAGGTCGGTGGCCTGGAAGTGGAATGGCTCCGCGGTCGCGCTCACGCCGAACCCGTTTGCCGAACGGCCCACGAACCCGTTCGCGGCGGCCGACCGGATCGTGTAGCAGCCGCCGGCCATCGCGTAGCGATCCTCCGGCACGTCCAGCCGCGGTGCGGCGGGCTCCTGCGTTCCGGCGCTGGTTCCGCTCGCCGACAACGCCGTGACCAGCGACAACAGTGCCGCAGCCGCGATGAAAGACCTGCGTGATCTCATGTGTGGAACCAACTCCCCTCGCTTCTCGCTCGCCCGTCGAGAATTCGACCGGTCGGTCGGGTGTTCCTGCGTGAGAACGGCGCAACGAAATTTCGCGATGTTTTGGAACCTCGGGCGTACCTATCGACTGCAAGCCAGTCGAGAGGAGTACCTGTGATCCAGTCATACGCGTCAAACGGCAAGCGGGAGAACGTTCGGCCGGAAGTCATCGACGTCCGCGACGCCACGCGCAGCGTGAGCATCCCGGCCGGCGGCATCGCAGACGCGATGCGCCAGCCCGAGAGCGAAGGCGTGCGCGCCGTGATCGTCGTCGCCTCCGACTCGCCGCCATCGAAGGGCGCGTGGTGCAGCCTCGCGCCGGCGGCTTTCGAGATGCTCGCCGACGATGCGGCGCTCGTGAGCGCGCGGACCTTCGCGCAAGTGCGGCATGCCGCCGGTGAGCTGTCGCGCGCGCTCGCCTCGCCGGACGAAGGCGGCGACCGCGATCACCGCATCGGCATCGGCGGCGTGCTCGACGAGCGCCGGAGCATCGACGACAGCGCCGGCGAAGCGCGGCGCGCCACCGCGCTCGCCACGACGGCCGGGCTCACACGCAACGTCATCGCGTACGACAACGTGTTCCTGGTCGACGCAGTCACGTCGGACTCCCGGCTGCAGAACCGGCTCGTTCGGATCCTGCAACCGGTGGTCGCCCACGACCGCGCGAAGCGGCAGCATCTGGTCCGGACGCTCGAGCAGTTCTTCGACTCGGACTTGTCGACGTCCACGACGGCACGCAAGCTCGGCACGCACCGGCACACCATCGACTACCGGCTGCGCAAGATCGAGGAGCTTCTCGGCTTCGAGCTGGCCGACTATCCGAACCGCCAGCTCATCGAGATCGCGCTCCTCGCGTTGCGGATGCAACGGAATCGCGCGTCGGCGATGCGATAAGGGAAGCGCGCCCGGCAGCGTGCACGGTTTGCGGCCGTTTGACCCCTTCGCGTGCGCGCAAAAATAGGTATGGCCATCCGCCCCCGCGAGGGTTACGCTCCGAGGCGAGGGGACTCCGCCCGAGAGGAGGGTGCATGCACCCGAACGAGGCGACGCTACGCCGCATCGACGAGGCGCAGACGGAGGGCGACTTGGATGCCTTCCTCGCCGAGTACACCGACGACGTGATCATTCACATCGGCGGCAGCAACACGTTCACCGGCACGTACAAGGGTAAGGACCAGCTCTCCGAGCTGTTCCAGCGTTTCATGGCCGCGATCGGCGACTACACGTTCGAACCGCACGCGTATCTCGCGGACGACGAGCACGGCGTCGCGATGCAGCGGTCGAAAGCCGTCAGAGGCAGCCAGATGCTGGAGACGAGGGACACCTTCGTGTGTCACTTCCGCGACGGCAAGGTCTCGGAGCTGTGGTTCCTCACCGACGACCAAGCGGGATTCGACGCCTGGGTCGGCAAGTAACACCACGCACGTAGCGAGAGGGCGCGCTGAACGAAGCGCGCCCTTCGCGTCTGTATAGACATCTTCTAGTCCGCGACGGTGCGCTGCGAGTGCGCGGCGGGACCTGCGTCCCGCGCACCCGATCGCCCGCGGTCCTGTTTTCTCGTTCCCGCCGAACGCCGATACCTCACGTGTAAACCGACGACCCCCTCCGCCCGTTTCCCCTGCATCGGGAGAGGAACGGAAACGAGCAGTCGAGGGCGAGGAGCGGATCCATGTTCCGCAGGCGTAAGGACGAGGCGTTCGAAGCGTTCTTCCGGGCGCAGTTCTCCCGAACGGTGGGCGTGGCCCACCGGATTCTCGGCAACCGCGCGGCCGCGGAGGACGTCGCAGCCGAGGCGATGGCACGTGCGTACTCCGATTGGCGAACGGTGTCGGAGCTTGCGCATCGCGAAGCGTGGGTGCTGCGGGTCGCGACGAATCTTGCGCTCGACGTCGCGCGCCGGCGGCGGCCGGAGCCGGACGCGGCGGAGAGCGTCGACGTGGAGGAGATCGTGACCGCGCGCGTGGCGCTCACCGCGGCCTTGCGCGCGCTCCCGAGGCGGCAGCGCGAGATCGTCGCGCTGCGTCACCTCGCCGGCTTGAGCGAGGCCGAAGTTGCCGGAACGCTCGGGCTTGCGCCCGGCACCGTCAAGGTTCACGGACACCGCGCGCTCGCGAGCCTGCGCATGCGACTCGGTGATGCGGCTCTCGAGGGGAGGGTTCTCTGATGGCACCGCGTAACGAAGAAGAGGTCCTGCGTTGGGTGTACAAGCGCGGCACGCTCCTGCGCGTGCGCGCGAAGGCGGCGCGCGTGATGTCGACGTCGCTGGTGCTGTCGATGCTCGGCGGCGGAATGGTGTTCGCGCTGAACCGCCCGCCGGTCGACGTGGAACCCGCGCATCAGGACGAGCCGATCGTGGTCGTCGACAAGACCGCGTCGTCGTCGCCGAAACCAAAGCCGGCACCGAAGCCTGCGACGGCATCGCCGAAGCCGAAGCCGGTTGCAACCTACTCGCCGAAACCGAAGCCGACCGAGACCACGAAGATCGAGCCCAAGCCGACGACCGAAGCGCTGTATTGCCTGAACAGCTTCGACCCTGCGTGCGGCGAGTTCACGTGGAAGACCGCGCCGGAGAAGAACCAGGGCTTGGTGCTGACCGCAACGCACGCGGGTGGCATCACCGGTGCGGACACCGCGTTCAACGTGCACGTCGCCGACGCCGACGCGAAGATCTGGCGCGAGGCGTACAAGATCGACTTCGGCGACGGCACCTACACGTACGGCCCGTCGTACAAGGCGTGCAAGAAGGCGTACGGCCCGTGGACGGTGCCGGTGCGATCGGACGACTCGTACGACACGACGTTCCACCACACGTACGCGACGCCGGGAACCTACACCGTGCTGATCAAGTTCTTCTCCAAGGACGCGCGCGACGGCGCGGTTCCTTGCCAGCAAGCGTACGGAAGCGGAAGCGCGATCTACCTCGCCGTCACCGTGACGGATCCGGCATCGCCGTCGCCATCACCGGACCCGTCGCCAACTCCTTGATCGGTAGCCGCCGTTGGTGAGACCGGCGCGTCAGTGACGGGTGGCGCGCCGGTCGAACCGTCGCAACCCCCAGCGCATCGGCCGGCCGAGCACCGGATACATCGCGGAGACGATCCCGTACCGCCGCGGCGCGGTCGCGTGCACGTGCTCCCGCTCGATCATCTCCACGATCGCGCGCGCGGCAACCAGCGGCGAGAACAGCCGGCCCTGATACGCCGGCGGCGTCTCGAGCGTCGACCACAGCGACGTATCCATCGGGCCGGGGCTCAGCTCGCCGGCGTGCACTCCCGTTCCGTGCAGGTCGACCGCGAGTCCGTGCGACCACATCGACAGTGCCGCTTTCGACGCGGAGTACGCGGCTTCGCGCGGGTTCGGGAGATGACCCGCGACCGACGTCACGTTCACGATCGAGCCGTGGCGCCGCGCGAGCATCCCCGGCAGCACCGCGGTGACGAGCCACACCGGCGCGAAGAAGTTAACCGCGAACACACGCTCCACGTCCTCGGCCGTCGTGTCCGCGGCGTGCATGTGGCACCCGATGCCGGCGTTGTTGACGAGCGCGTCGACGCGTCCGAGATCGCGTTCGACGCTTGCGATCATCTCCTCGCACGCCGCGCGCGAGGAGAGGTCGATCGGATGGGTTCGTGCGACGGCGGTGAGGGTCGCGAGCTCGTCGGTGCGCACGTCGGCGGCGACCACGGTCGCACCGCGTTGCGCGAGCAGCAGTGCGGTCGATCTTCCGATGCCCGACGCCGCTCCGGTGACGATCGCAACCGATCCGGCGACCTTCATGTGCCGGAGCGTATCAGGACGTGCTCGGTCCTTATTCCTTAGTCCTTAGTGTTCAGCGTTCAGCGTTCAGCCGAAATCGATGACGAGCCGCTCGCTCTGCGGCGAGCGCAGTATCCGTGCGGTGAACGGCCGCTGCGAACGGAGCCCGATGACCCACGTCATCACCGCTTCGAAATCTCCGGTCTCTTTGAGCTGCACGACGTAGCGGGTTCCCTGCGGGTTGATCGCCGTCGGTCCCGTGTACGTCTGCGGCGCGTTCGATTTCGACAGGTCGGCGCCGGACGCGGGCTCGAGATGCACGACCACGAAGGCGTCGCCGGCAACGTTCACGCGATCGCCTTGCGGATCGTTCGTGAACGGGGGCGGGCGATACTCGAGCCGGAACCCGAGGCGCGCCCCCGACGACGGCGGACGGAACTCGAAGACGACGCGGTCGTAGCAACGGTGGGCGCCGGTGCGCACCGCCGTGAGCAGCATGGTCCCTCCGGCGCTCGCCCCGGTCTTGCGCGCGGTCGTCCCGGCGAAGTCACACGCGACCGCAGCGGTCGCAGACGGCGAAGGCGACGAGGTCGTGGCAACCGGCGACGGTGAGACCGACGGCGACGCCGCCGGCGGTGACGACGAAAGGGAGGGCGACGGGGAGGGCGTCGGAGACTGGGACGGCGTCGCCTGTTGCTGCTGATTCGTGCACGAAGCAAGCGCCATCGCAGCGACGGCAAGGACCAGAACGACTCGGCGCACCACCCAAAAACCCCCTTCGATTCGAGCTTCTTTCTACACGCTCCCCGATGAAGACGCGCGGCCCCAGCGGGAGGTTGCAATCCCCGGCCAGCGAGTCAAGCACTCGCCTTGTTTGCGGCCTTCGTGGGCATTTAGGGTCGGGCGCACGGAAGCCGGTTTCCGGAAGGAGGAACTGCAGTGAAACGAGGAGCGCTGCTCGCTCTGTGCATTGCGGTGATCGGCGGGGTGATGTTGATCGGGCCCGGTGCGCAAGCCGGACCCTCGTCGCCCTCCACCGCGATCGTGTCCCTGGGGGACAGCTTCATCTCGGGCGAAGGTGGACGATGGAACGGCAACTCCACGAACCCGTTCCTCACGCGCAACGGAACGGATCGTGCGGCTCGGTGTACGTGGTACGGCGACTGCACGTACGACGCGCATCTGGTGTACGGGTCGTCGTACGACAACGGGTGTCACCGCTCGGACGTCGCGCACATCAAGTCGGCGGCCATCTCGGTGAATGCAAAGATCAACCTCGCGTGCTCGGGCGCGAGAACGCAGCACATCTGGCGCGCATCACAGGGCGGCCAGTCCTTCAAGGGCGAGGCTCCGCAAGCCGACCAGCTCGCGAGCGTCGCCGCGCAGTACAACGTGAAGCTCGTGGTGCTCACGATCATTGCCAACGATCTCGGCTTCGCAGACCACGTCATCGACTGCACCGTGGCGTGGTTCGCCGGCTCAGGACCGTGCTGGCCGGCGGAGCAGGCGGAGATGGACGCAGCGATGCCCGCGGCCAAGGACGGGCTGCGCAAGGCGATCGACGAGGTTCGCGCGGTGATGACGGGAGCCGGCTACTCGTCGTCGCAATGGCGCTTCGTCATCGCCGGCTACTCCTCACCGATTCCGCGCGCCGCGGACATCCGCTATCAGCCGGAGAGCAACGACGACCGGTGGTGGCAGGGCGGCTGCCCGTTCTACGACGCGGACGCCAACTGGGCCAAGAGCACCGCCACACCGTTCATCGTCGACGGCATGCGGCAAGTTGCCGCGGAGAAGGGCGTGCAATTCCTCGAAGTTCGCGACGCGTTGAACGGGCACGAGGTGTGTCACCGCAACTCCAGTCTCGTTGGAAGCTCGGGGCCGAACTCCGCAGTGCACGAGTGGGTTCGTTGGGTCAACACGGGATGCTGCCAGGGTGACGCGCAAGAGTCGCTGCACCCCAACGCGTTCGGCGAGCGCGCGCTCGGCAAGTGCGTGCAGCTGATCTACGCGCAGCCGACCGGCAACTGGTCGTGCCGGAACACGCCCGGATCCGGGTACTCGTCGATGACGTTGGTTGCCACGTAACGAAGCATTCGCACAAGGGGCCGTCGCTTCAAAGAAGAGCGGCGGCCCTTTGCGTTACGCGAAGTAGATCGGGCTCGTGAGCGCGACCATCCACCAGCCGTCGTCGGCGAGCACCTCCGCGCGCACGCGCGAGTGGGATGCGGCGTCGACGACGGCGGAGTGCGTGAAGTCAACGCCGGCCACCGGCGCCACGTCGCCCTTCACGCCGTCGACCACGAATCGCACGAGTGCGCCCGGCGCTCCGACGACGCGCGCGGTGACGGCGACCTCACCCTCCACCTTGGGAACCGCGTCGCCCACCATCCACCGCTGCGCGCCCTTCTCGGCGCCGAGGAACACACGCGCGCCGCCCAGCAACGGCGGCTCGGCTGCAACGAACGTTCGTCCGGCGACGATCCCGTCGAGCACCGCGCGCCACGTGCGCGCCTGCGCGTACACCCACGTCGTCGGCTGGCCGACCCCTTGCGCCGCAGCGGTGGCACGGTAGTGGTTGTCGCTCCCTCCGGTCATCGGCACGCGCATACCGCGACCGAGGAACTCCTCGTCCCACCACGGAAGCGACAGGTAGTTCTCCGACGTCGAGATCTCCTGGAACAGCGGGCGCCGGTACGGCCAGCCGATGTTCCACACTTCCACGGAATCGGGAACGACGATCTCCGGCGAGTAGCCCCACGCGGGGATGCCTTCGGCGCCGGTCGGCGGATGGCCGTCGTAGAACGGGTGGTTGAGGATGAAGATGCCGCCGTCCTCGTGCACAACGTCGCGCAACGCGAGCGCACCGACATCGGTGGAAGTGTCGAAGTCCTCGTACTCGCTCATGATGCCGAGACATCCCGCGTGGCCGTGTCGCAACGAGTGCTCGTAGCCGGGGATCAGCGTGACCTTGCCGCGATAGCCGGCGAACGTTCCTTCCGATATCCAGCGAACGTCGTTGTGATCGGTGACGGCGAGGTAATCGAGCCCGCGCAGCTCCGCGTTCGTGATCTGCTCGGCGGCGGTCCACCCGTACGTGTACGCCTCTTCCATGTCGGTGTTGTCGTCGCCGGGCGCCCACACGTCGTGCGAGTACACGGTGTGACAGTGGAGATCTCCTGCGAGCCACATGCCGTCGCCGCCGCCCTCGCTGCGCGCGAGTCGCGGAAGGATCGCCCACGACGCGCCGAGCGCGACCGCGCCGCGCAGGAAATCGCGCCGGTCGACTCCCTCTCCCCTGGCTCCCATCGTCCTCAGGAGTTCGCCGCTTGCCCGACCGATCCTGCTGTGAGGAGGCTCACTGTTGGTTCCCAGGTGGACGCGTTAGCATCCGCCTCGCGCATCGGAGACGGGAGGAAGCACATCGTGAGCGAACGTCACCAGGTCGTCGTCGTTGGTGGAGGGCCCGCCGGGCTCGCGCTCAGCTACGAGCTGGGGCGCTCCGGCCTGGATCACGTCGTGCTCGAGCGCGGACGCGTCGGTCAGAGCTGGCGCACGCGATGGGAGAGCTTCTGCCTCGTGACGCCGAACTGGACCGTCGCGCTACCCGGCGGCGCGTACGACGGCGGCGACCCGAATGGCTTCATGCCGCGCGACCACATCGTCGCGCACATGGAACGCTACGCGACAAGCTTCGGCGCACCGTTGCGCGAAGGCGTCGCCGTCACGTCGCTGCAGGCGTCATCCGCGGACGGCGGGTTCGTGCTGGAGACATCCGAGGGCGCCATCGACACGCGTACGGTCGTGCTCGCGACCGGCGCGTTTCAAAAGGCGCATCGCCCACCGGCGGCGTCGTCGCTGCCGACAGCGCTCCACGTTATCGATTCCGAGCAGTACGCGTCGCCCCGCGGGTTGCCGGACGGCGGGGTGCTCGTCGTCGGCAGCGGCCAGACCGGCTGCCAGATCGCCGAAGAGCTGAACGAGGCCGGCCGCCACGTCGCCGTCGCGTGCGGAAAGGCGCCGTGGGGTCCGCGGCGCGTCGAAGGACGCGACCTCGTCGCGTGGGTCGCCGACACGCCGTTCCTCGAGCAGACGCTCGCCGACTTGCCCAGCCCGCTCGCGCGCCTCGCGGCGAACTTCCAAGCAACCGGTCGCAACGGCGGTCACGACTTGCACTACCGCACGCTGCAAGCCGGCGGCGTCACGCTCACCGGACGCTTGCAGGGCGCAACCGATCGCGTGCTCCGCTTCGCGCAAGACCTGCACGAGTCGGTCGCGTGGGGAGACGCGCGATACGGCGACCTTCGCACCCTGCTGACGAAGACGAGCGAGGCGCGCGGTGAACGGCCGCCGGAGCTTCCCGAGCCGGAGCCGTTCAAGGCCGATCCGCCCGACGAGCTGAACGTGAGCGACTTCGGAACGGTGATCTTCACGTCGGGCTACCGGCCCGACTACGACTCGTGGGTTCACCTGCCCGGTGCGTTCGACGAGATGGGATTCCCGGTGCAAAGCGACGGCGCGAGCACGGTGACGCCCGGGCTGTATTTCATGGGCACGCACTTCCTGCGAAAGCGCAAGTCCTCGACGCTCTACGGGATGGGAGAGGACGCGGCGGTCGTCGCCGAAGCCATCGCCGCGCGAGCGTGACCCTCGTGCACCGGAACGTCTCGCCGGTGTAACGGTCCGCCGCGCGGGTTCCCAGCAAGCCGAGCCTCGGTTTCCCAGGGGGCCGGACCGCTCGCCCGTTTATCATGTCGCACCAAACCGGGGCGAAAGGCGGCGTCATGAAGCGCATCATCGTCTGCTGCGACGGCACGTGGAACCGGGCGGATCAGGCGCGCGACGGAGTGCTCACGCCGACCAACGTCGTGCGCGCCGCGTACTTGACCGCGAAGGCGGCCGGCACGACTCCCCAGATCATCATGTACGACCAGGGCGTCGGCACCGGCAACAGCCTCGACCGTCTTTCCGGAGGCGCGTTCGGCCGCGGGCTCGACGACCACATCTTCGAGGCGTACCGGTTCCTCATCGCGAACTACGAGCCCGGCGACGAGATCTACCTCTTCGGGTTCAGCCGCGGCGCGTTCACCGTGCGCAGCATCGCGGGGATGATCCGCAAGTGCGGCGTCCTGTTGCGCGGGTCGGTGGCGCAGTATCCCACCGCGCTCGCGTTGTATCGCGACGATCGGCATCCCGACGACGAGGGTCCGAAGCTGTTCCGCAAGACGCATTCGATCGCCGGTGAAGAGCCGATACCGATCAAGTTCATCGGCGTGTGGGACACCGTCGGTGCGTTGGGAATCCCGCTCGGAGGACTCCGCGCCCTCACGCGTCGAAAGTACCAATTCCACGACACGGAACTGAGCGGCACCGTGCAGTTCGCGTTTCAAGCGCTCGCGATCGACGAGCGCCGCGATCCGTTTCAGCCGACGCTGTGGTTGTACAAACCGAAGCCGAACCAAACCGTGGAGCAGGTGTGGTTCAGCGGCGTGCACAGCGACGTGGGCGGCGGTTACCGCGAACGCGAGCTGTCCGACGTCGCGTTGAAGTGGATGCTCGACAAGGCCGCGGGCACCGGCCTCGCGGCGGACGCCGACGCGCTCGCGGCGCACCCACCGAACCCGAGGTTCGACGGCGTGCTGCACGACTCCACGACGTTGCTGTACCGCATTCCCGGCCTCGGCTCGAACCGCCGCATCGGGTTCGTGAAGTCCAAGAGCGGCGCGCTCGTGCGCGACCCGACGCAGTCCGTGCACGAGGCGGCGCTGCAGCGCTGGGATGCCGATGCGTCCTACCGGCCCAAAGCGTTGCGCGAGTTCTTCGAGCGCACCGACGACCCGCGCACGGCGACGCCGTAACGAGACATGGAACGGTTCGCCAAGACGCTCGGCATCTCGTTGGGCGGCGTCACTCTCGCCTTCGCCGCCGCGGCACTGGCGTTCCTGCTCGCCGGCCGTTCGGTTCCGGTCGCCGATCAGTACGCGTTTCGCGGCTTCGACATACCGATGTCGCTCGCGTTCGGGATCGTCGGCAGCTTGATCGCCGCGCGCCGCCCGTCGAACCCCATCGGGTGGTTCCTGGCGAGCGGCGGCCTTGCGGGAGCCGTCGCGAGCTTCGGAACGCAATACGTCACGTTCTCGTCCGGCGGCGCCGACGGGCTGCTTCCGCTTACGTATCCGCTCGCATGGCTCCAGAATTGGGCTTGGATTCCGCTCGTAACGCTCGGCGGTCCGATGCTGTTCCAGCTCTTCCCCGACGGCAAAGCGCTGTCGCGCCGCTGGCGTCCGGTTACCGCGCTCACGGTCGCAGGAATGATCGTATTCGCCTTCGCCGTGGCATTCGCGCCGGGCGCGCTGCAATCGCTTCCACCGTCGATCCGCAACCCGTACACGGTCGACGCCGGCCTTGCGGAGGCGCTCGAAGCGATCGGCGGCATGCTGTTCATCGGATCGTTCGTCGCTTCCGCCGCCGCGCTGATCGTGCGATTCCGTCGCTCGTCGGGCGACGCGCGGCTGCAGATGAAGTGGCTCGTCTTCGCGGCTGCGTTCTGCGCGATTGCGTTCATGGCGTATGCGCCGCTGGGCATCTTCAGCTTCGGTGGGTCCATCGCGAACGCGCTCGAGGTCGTGACGCTGTTCGCGCTCGCCTCCATTCCGGTCGCGGCCGGCATCGCGATCCTGCGATACCGCCTGTACGACATCGACGTCGTCCTCAACAAAGCGGTGTTGTTCGGAGCGCTCGCGGCGGGGATCACCGCGCTTTACGTTGCGGTCGTCGTCGGCATCGGCGCCGCCGTCGGGACCCGCGGCGAGCAGAACGTCGGTCTCTCCGTTGCGGCAACCGCGCTCGTTGCGCTCGCGTTCCAGCCGTTGCGTGCATGGGCGCGTCGCGTCGCGAACCGTTTGGTGTACGGGAGGCGCGCAACCCCACACGAAGTGCTCTCGGTTCTCGGAGAGAACATCGCCAACGCGTACTCGCTCGACGAGGTGCTGCCTCGCCTCGCGCAGCTCGTCACCGAAGCGACGGCGGCGTCGCGCGCCGACGTGTGGATGTGCGTCGGGAACGTCATGCGTCCGGCCGCCGCGTGGCCACACGATGCGGCGCGCACCACGGTCGTGCAGATGCGCGACGGCGAGGTGCCGGCGTTGCCCGGCTCGGAGAAGAGCTTCCCGGTGCGGCACCAGGGTGAGCTGCTCGGCGCGATCGCGGTCGCAGCGCCGGCGAACGAGCCGATCTCGTCCGCGGACGAGCGGCTCCTGTCCGACCTCGCGTCGCATGCGGGCCTGGTGTTGCGCAACGTGCGCCTCATCGAGGAGCTGCGCGCCTCACGCCAGCGCCTGGTCGCCGCGCAAGACCAAGAGCGGCGCCGCATCGAGCGCAACCTTCACGACGGTGCGCAGCAAGAGCTCGTCGCGCTCGCCGTGAAGATGCGCGTCGCGCGCGGGTTCCTCGACTCGGATCGCGCGCGAGCCGGCGCGATGATCGACGAGCTCCAAGCCGACGTCGGCGGCGCGCTCGACAACTTGCGCGACCTCGCGCGCGGCATCTATCCGCCGATGCTGGCCGACAACGGGCTCGAGTCGGCGCTCCGCTCACAAGCACAGAAGGCGGCGCTGCCGGTGGACGTCGTGGCAGACGCCGTCGGCCGCCACCCGATGGAAGTGGAATCCGCCGTGTATTTCTGCGTGCTCGAAGCGCTGCAAAACGTCGCCAAGTATGCGCGCGCGTCGCGCGCGCAGATACGGCTGGTCGAGCGAGACGGCCGGCTCGAGTTCGCCGTGACCGATGACGGAGGCGGCTTCGACGTGGACCGCGCCGCGCGCGGCGCCGGATCACGAACATGACCGACCGCGTCGAGGCCCTCGGCGGCCGCTTGCGCATCGAGTCGCGGCCCGGCGCCGGCACGACGATCTCCGGGTCGATCCCGACGTCACGCGCCTGAAACGTTCGAGCGACGAAACAAGCGCGGGGCCGCTGTGGGCCCCACGCTTGTTTCGCCGCGTTGCGCTTACGCCGCTACTTCGAACACGCCGCGCATGAAGGGGTGGATTCGGCAGAAGAACGTGTAGACGCCGTTCTGCTCCGGCACCTTGAACTTCCACGTCGTCGTCCCGGCCGTGGAGCATCCGAGCCCGACGCACAGGATCGTCGAGTCGAAGTCCACGGGCGTATTGCCCGAAGCGGGATACGGATACGACGCGCTGGTCTGGCCGGTACACGGCGCGGGACACGACGTGATCGTGTGCCAGATCATCGGCGCCATGTCCGGGTTGTAGAACGTCAGCTCGGTTCCCGGTGCGATCTTCGTGATGCCGAACGCGGTCGCGTACCCGAGGTCGAGCTGGCCGTAGTTGAAGTCCTGCATCGTGATCGTCGTGCTGGCCAGAGGAATGCCTGCGTTCAACGTCGGCTCGATCGCCGGGCAGTTGTTGAACATCAAGCAGTCGGCGTGGTCCTGACGCGACGGCATGCTCCCGTGCGTCACGTTGCCGCGCAGGCACAGCACCGTCTTTCCGGCGTTGGCCTCACCCGCGGGAATCGTGCCGGGCGTGCACCCATAGTCGATCTCGGCCGGCAGCCCCGGCGGGCGCGCCGTGAGCGCCGGACCCTCGGCCCAGCCCGCGTCGAAGATGACGTTGGCGTCGAAGGGATCGATGGCATCC
>JBIOWR010000286.1:0-4422 GCA_044868775.1 Actinomycetota bacterium | reverse complement strand
CGACGACGAGGCGCCCCGGCTTCGCGATCTCGCGGATGAGCGTGAGCACGCTTTCCACTTGGATGTAGTCGAGATGCGCGGTGGGCTCGTCCGCGATGACGAGCGGAGGATCGTGCACGAGCGCTCGCGCGATCGCGACACGTTGCTGCTGGCCACCGGAAAGCTCTCCGGGGCGATGGCGCACGCGTTCGGCGAGGTCGACGCTTTCCAGCAACGAGATCGCTTTCTTTCGCGCGTCGCTCCGATTGACGCCGCTGAGCCACAGCGGCGTTTCCACGTTCTCCAAAGCGGTGAGGCTCGGGATGAGGTTGAACGCTTGGAAGACGATGCCTACCGTCGCGCGCCGATAGGTGGCAAGCGCGTTCTTGTCGAGCTGCGTGATGTCGGTGCCGGCCACGGCAATCCGTCCGCTCGTCGGCGTGAGGATTCCCGCGAGGCACGACAGCAGCGTCGTCTTTCCGGAGCCGCTCGGGCCGAGCACGACGACGAGGTCTCCGGAGGACGCCTTCACGTTGAGCCCGTCGATGGGTCGCACGGCATAGCCGCCCGACGCGTACTCCACGGTCAGCGCGTCGATGTCGAGGTCTGCCATCACGGCCCTCCGAACGCGAGGGCGGGATCGACGGTCACCGCGCGGCGCAGCCCCGAGAAGCTCGACAGCACGCCGACGCCGACGGCGATGAGCGGCAGCGACGCGAACGCCGATCCCGGGATCGTGATCGGCAGCGCGAAACGAGGCGCGAGCAGCGCTGCGATCGCGGCGGCGAGCGCCGCGGAGATGAGGGCGACGATGCATGCTTGCAACACGAGGCCGCCGAACAGCGCGTGTGACGACCCGCCGAGCGCTTTGAGCACCGCGAAGTCGCGCACGCGTTCGAGCGCGGACAGATACACGATCGCGCCGATGATCATTGCAGCGACGAGCCACAACAAGTTCTGGACGTTGCCGATCGCATTCATGCCGTTGTTGATCGGGCGGAGCATGTCGGCTCGCGTTTGCGCGGGCGTGAGCGCTTTCGTTCCCGCAGGGAGCGATGCGGCCACGCCGCGCGTGATGATCGTCGTGCCGATGGGCCGCCCGTTGAAGACCATCGCTTGCGCGTCCTCGATGACCAGGAACGCGGCGGGCACGCCGCCGCCCCAGCTCACGCCCTTGGTGCGTCCGACGACGCGAACCGAGCGGCCGCCGACCACGATCGTGCTCCCCAGCGCGATCTTCGATCGAGTGTCGACGACGGCTTCTCCACGCGCTCGTGGCGAGCGGCCTTCTCGTACCGGCGGGCGAATGATTCCTTTGAGGTGGTAGCCGACGATGTTGAGGTCGACGACGACGCTGCCGGCGCGCGTCGTCCTGCGCGAGATGATCAACGGCTCCGCGCGCTCTACTCCCGGAAGACCGGCGATCGCATCGACGCGGTCACGCGTGACCGACGTGAACGCGGTAAACGGTCCGGCGTCGCCCGACGGAACGAGCCACGCGTCGGCCGGCAATGCCGCCATGGTGGCATCGGCTTCGGTGCGAAAACCCGCCGCCATGCCGCTCATCACCAAGGCCATTGCGAAGACGAGCGCGGTGCCGAGCACGGCGATGACGAAACGGCGGCGTCGGAACTGAAGATCGCGGAACGTAATCGTCCACATGCCCCCGTACCGGCTGCTTTCGCCGGCCCCCGGCGCCAACCCTAACCGGACGGCGACGGATGGGGCGAATATAGCTCAGCGTTGCTTCTTGCGGCTCTTGATCGGGTCGGGGTCGAGATCCTTCAACCCGTTCCACGCGAGGTTCACGAGATGCGCGGCGACGACTTCGCGCGACGGTTACCCCGCCTCGAGCCACCACAGCCCCGCGAGCGCCACCATGCCGACGAGCGCGCGCGCAAGGATGGGCGCGAGCTTGCGGTCGTACCCGCGCGCCTTGAACTCCTTCGCGAGCAAGCCCTCGACGTTCGCGGCGATGTCGCCCATCACCGTCGGCAGCGATCCCGTCGCCGTGCCGAGCGGCGCATCGCGAACGAGGATGCGGAATCCCTCTTCGTGCTCCTCGATGTATTTCAGGAAGGCGTCGGCCGCTTGCTCGAGCGCGTGCCGCGGATGGTCGGCCTTCAGCGCAAGCGTGATGCTGTCGAGCAGGTGACCGACTTCGCGGTCGACGATGACGGCGTACAAGCCTTCCTTGCCGGCGAAGTGTTCGTAGACGACCGGCTTGCTAACCTTCGCGCGCTCCGCGATCTCTTCCACGGTCGTCGCCTCGTATCCGCGCTCCGCGAAGGTCTCGCGTCCGATGCGAATGAGCTGTGCGCGACGTTCCTGGCCCGACATCCGAACGCGCGGCCGGTCGTCTTCTCCGGGAAGTGGTACGACCACGCCTTCGTCGCTCATCGGATGCGCTTTGCCTCCATCTGCTTACGCGTCGGGACCTTGACGTTGCGGATCATGCGCAACCCCGCGAGCAAACGTATCAGGTACCAGCCCGGATCCAGTTGCCATGCGCGCAACCCGAGCCGCGCGGACCATGGGAACGCGTGGTGGTTGTTGTGCCACGACTCTCCGAACGAGATCACCGACATCGGCCAGACGTTGCGGCTTTCGTCGCGCGCCTTGTACGCCTCTTTGCCGTAGAAGTGGCAGATGGAGTTGATGCTCCACGTGACGTGGTGCAGCAGGAAGATGCGCACGAGCGATCCCCACAGATACGCCGAGAGCATGCCGGAGAACGAACGCGTCACGAGCAGCCCGATGAGCGCGGGCAGCACGAACGTTGCGACGGTTAGGTGAGGGAACGCGCGATCGATGCGCGCCATCGCGGGCTCGTTCACCATGTCCGGCGCCCACTCTTGCGGATCGGACTGCTGGCTTCCGAACAGCCATCCCATGTGCGCGTGCCACAGCCCGAGCAGGACGCCGCGCACGCCCGGTGCCAGCGCGAGGTGCGGCGAGTGTGGATCGCCGAACTCGTCGGCAAACGCGTGGTGCCGGCGATGCGTCGCGACCCACGAGATGACCGACCCTTCGACCGACATCGAGCCGGCGATCGCGAGCAGCCAGCGCAACGGCTTTACTGCGGTGAAGCTGCGATGCGTGAACAGCCGGTGATACCCGACGGTGACCCCCAATCCGGTGAACGCGTAGAAGCCGAGGAAGATCGCCAGGCTGGTTGCGCTCATCCCGCGTCCCCACAGCGAGAAGATCGCGGCCGCTACGCCCAGGGGAGGGATCACGGTGAACGCCAGCGTGATCCGGCGCTGCAGCCGCAGCTCGCGCGCGGTGAGGCGCATCACGCCGCGGACATCGACGACGGGCTCGGTGCGCGGGGGAGCCAAGGTCTTCATGGGGGCCTCCAAATAACCGACATATTTGGTTGCTACGGTTACGTCACCGTAACTTACTGTACCGTAGCATAGTCGGCGTGCCGGGGCGAGACCTGTAGCCCGCCGGAGTTTGCGGGGGCGCCGCCGGCGCAGCGAGGCTGCGCTACCAGGGCATCGACTGCCCACCGTTCGCGCGCCAGATCTGCCCGGTGCAGAACCGCGCCGCGTCGGAGGCGAGGTACAGCATCAAGTACGCCTGATCCATCGGGTCGCCCACCACCCGGAGGGGCGAGAGCTTGCGCATCTGCTCCACGAACTGGTCGTACTGCGCTTGGTCGAGCGTGCCGTCGGCGCCGTACAGGTGTCGCGCCGTCATCTGCGTGATCGTCGCGCCCGGCGCGACCGCGTTCACGCGAATCCCGAAGCGCCCCGCTTCGATCGCAAGCGTCTTCGTCAGCATCGTGATCGCCGCTTTGGTCATCGCGTACATGCCGAAGCGCGGGGCGGGTTGATCGATAGCTGTGGAGGAGACGTTGATGATCGAGCCGCCCGCGCCGCGCTCGCGCATCGCGGAAACTGCGGCCTGGCAGCCCCAGAACACGCCTTTGAGGTTGATCGCGATCGCGCGGTCGAGCTGCTCTTCGGTTGCATCGAGGATGAAACCGTCGGCGGCGACTCCGGCCACGTTGCACATCACGTCGAGCCGTCCCCATTCGTCGACGGCGCGCCGCACGAGTCGCTCCACGTCGTGCTTCAGCGCGACGTCGGCGCGGGTTGCGATCGCCGTGCCGCCGTCGTCCGCGATCGTGCGCCGGGTCTCTTCGGCGCCGGCTTCGTCGACGTCGCCGCACGCGACGGCCGCGCCCGCGGACGCGAGGACCTGTGCCGTCGCCCGGCCGATGCCGCTGCCGGCCCCGGTGACCACCGCCGTTCTCCCGGACAGATCGAACGCGGCTCTCACGTCCATCTCGCGACCTCCCGAAGCGTGCGTTATCGACTTGACGAAGCTGTGCCGGAGGCTTACCGTATCGCTAGAGTTATGCAATAGCAACCAAGCGTTCGGTATTGCAAACGACGGACAGGGGAACGGACGAGCCCGAGCATGACGAGAGCG
>JBIOWR010000285.1:0-2001 GCA_044868775.1 Actinomycetota bacterium | reverse complement strand
GACGCGTTGCCGGCCGTGATCGTGCCGGTCTTCGAGAACGCCGGCGGCAGCTTCGCGAGTGACTCCGATGTGGTTCCGGGCCGGATGCCCTCGTCCTCCTCGACGAGGATCGGGTCGCCCTTGCGTTGCGGGACGGCGACGCTCACGATCTCGTCGCGCAACCGGCCGGCCTTCGTTGCGTCGGCCGCGTGCTCGTGCGAGCGCGCCGACCACTCGTCCTGCTCTTCGCGCGTCACCTCGAAGTCCACGTTGCGCGTGTCCGAGCCCGCGCCCATGTGCACGTTCTCGAACGCGTCCCACAGCCCGTCGTAGATCATCAGGTCGATGAGCTTCGCGTCGCCCATGCGCGCGCCGGTGCGCCCGTTGGGCATCGCGTACGGCGCGTTCGACATCGACTCCATGCCGCCCGCGACCGCGAGCCCGATCTCGCCCGAGCGAATCAGCACGTCGGCGAGGTGGAGCGCGTTGATGCCCGACAGGCACACCTTGTTGATTGTGATCGCCGGCACGCTCATCGGGATGCCGCCCTTCACCGCCGCCTGGCGCGCGGTGATCTGTCCCTGTCCCGCCTGGAGGACCTGACCCATGATCACGTAATCGATCTGGTCGCCGGTCAGCCCCGCGCGCTTCAGCGCTTCCGCGATCGCGAAACCACCGAGGTCTTGCGCCGAGAAGCTCGACAGGCCGCCGAGGAACTTGCCGACGGGCGTACGGGCTCCCGCGATGATGACGGACTCGGACATGACGGGCCCTCCTGGATCGAGTGATCTCTTAGGAGCGCCATTCTAGCCCGCATCGAATCCTGGGTAGAATCGGCCCATGTTCGATCGCGTGGACCACGTGGGCATCGCAGTTCGGGACCTCGAAGCCGCCATAGCGTTCTACGAGCGCGCGTTCGGCGTGCGCCCCTCCCATCGCGAGACCGTCGAGGAGCAAGGCGTCGAAGAGGCGATGATTCGCGTGGGAGAGAGCTGGATCCAGCTCCTGCGTCCGTTGGGCCCGGACACGCCGGTAGGGAAGTACCTCGAGAAACGCGGCGAGGGCATGCACCACGTCGGTTACGGCGTCTCCGACCTCCCGGCCGTGCTGAAGCACCTCAAAGCAGAGGGCGTGCCGCTGATCGACGAGGAGCCGCGCCGCGGCTCGCGCGGCGCCAAGGTCGCGTTCGTTCACCCCAAGGGCGTCGGCGGCGTCCTCGTGGAGCTCGTCCAGGAGTGAGGTTGGTGAAGCAAGCGGTCGGCATCACCCATCCCGATGTCTCCATCGTCGTGCCCGTGTTCAACGAGCGCGAGAACCTTCCGGAGCTGGTGCGCCGCATCCGCGAGGTTATGACGTTGTTGCCGCGCTCCGAGCTGATCGTCGTCGACGACGGATCGACGGACGACACCGCGCAGTGGCTCGTGGACGAGCATCGCAAGGACGCGCGCTTGCGCGTCGTGCGACTCACGCGCAACTTCGGTCAGACGGCGGCGCTGTCCGCAGGCTTCGACCATGCGCGCGGCCGCGTCATCGTCACGCTCGACGGCGACTTGCAGAACGACCCCGACGACATCCCGGCGCTGCTCGACAAGCTCGCCGAGGGATACGACGTCGTCAGTGGATGGCGCTGGCAGCGCGCGGAGCGCTCGTGGTCGCGCCGCGTGCCGAGCGCGATCGCAAACCGGCTCATCTCCAAGCTCACCAAGGTGCAGCTGCACGACTACGGCTGCACGCTCAAGGCGTACCGGCGGGACGTCGTCGAGGAGCTCGAGCTCTACGGCGACGCGCATCGCTTCCTGCCGGCGCTCGCCGCGGTCGTCGGCGATCGCGTCACCGAGCTGCCGGTGACCCATCGGGCACGAGCGCACGGGCGCTCGAAGTACGGCATCTCGCGCGTGTCGAAGGTGTTCCTCGATCTCATCGCGCTGCCGTTCATGTTGCGGTTCTTCAACCGACCGATTCGTTTCTTCGGCGCGCTCGGCGTCTCGTTCGTCGGCGCCGGCTCGTTGCTGCTCGCGTGGC
>JBIOWR010000284.1:0-2935 GCA_044868775.1 Actinomycetota bacterium | reverse complement strand
GCTGCTCGCGACGCGCGCGCTCGATCCCGGTGAGTCGGTGCCGCTGATCAAGGGCGTGTTGCACTGGACGCTGCAGCGCAACCCCGGCGCGGCGTTCAGCTTGTTCACGAGCGTCCCGTGGTTGTTCACCATCCTCGCGCTCGGCGTGTCGATCGTGATCCTCGTCGCGGCGCGCAACCCGCGGCCGACGTCGCACGCGATCGCGCTCGGGCTCGTGCTCGGGGGAGCGGCCGGCAACCTCGGCGACCGCATCTTCCGCTCGCCGGCGCCGTTTCGCGGGCACGTGGTGGACTTCATCGACTTCCGCCTGTGGCCGACGTTCAACGTTGCGGACATGGCCGTCGTCTGCGGCGCGATCTTGCTGGCGATCCTGAGCGTGCGCGAGGAGCGCGCGACGCGCGAACGGTGAGCGACGTGGAGTTCGTTGCCGCCGACGCCGATGCCTCGTCGCGGCTTGACGCCGCCGTCGCCGCGCACGCCGGCGTGAGTCGATCGGTCGCCGCGCGTCTCATCGACGCGGGAAGCGTGCTCGTGGACGGCCGCCCGCGCGCGCGTTCGTTCCGGCTCGGCGCGGGGATGCGCGTGTCGGTCACCGGCATCGCGCTCGAAGAGCCGGTCGCGCCCGCGCCGGAAGACGACGTCGACGTGCCGGTGCGGTACGAAGACGAATGGTTGCTCGTGCTCGCGAAGCCCGCGGGACTCGTCGTGCATCCCGCGCCGGGACATCCCGCCGGCACGCTCGTCAACGCGTTGCTTGCTCGCGCGGGAAGGCCCGCGGGGGGAGAGATCATGCGGCCCGGCATCGTGCACCGCCTCGACGCCGGCACGAGCGGGCTGATGATCGTCGCGAAGGACGAGGCGGCGTTCGAGCGCTTGAGCGAGATGATGTCGTCGCACGACGTAGAGCGCACGTATCTCGCGCTCGTTGAAGGATCACCCTCGACCGAAGCCGGCACGATCGACGCGCCGCTCGGCCGCTCGGCGCGCCATCGCAAGAAGATCGCCGTCGTCGCGGGAGGTCGTGACGCGATCACCGACTACCGCGTCGTCGAACGCTTCGACACTACGGCTGCGCTGGTCGAAGCGAAGCCGCGCACCGGCCGCACGCACCAGATTCGCGTGCACATGGCCGCGGCGGGACACGCCGTGATTGGCGACGCCGTGTACGGCCGCGACCGCAAGCTGGCGCGGCGGTTGTTTCTCGACCGGCCGTTCCTGCACTCCGCGGCGATCCGCTTCACGCACCCGATGACGGACGCGATCGTCGAGATGTCCGAGCCGCTGCCTGCCGATCTCGAATCGGCGCTGTCCGTCCTCCGCTCGTTGCGCGCGTAAAAGCGCCACCGTCGCCCGCGGTCGGCGCTACCATTGCGGGGTACTCATGACCGATCAGCCCGCGTTCGATTACGACGATGTGTTCGACGAGGACTACCTCTATTTCTACGAGGTGATCCTCACCGACGAACGCACCACGCGCGACGTCGAGACGATCTCGACGTTGATCGGCCTGGAGCCCGGCATGCGCGTGCTCGACCTCGCGTGCGGCCACGGCCGCATCGCGAACGCGCTCGCCGAACGCGGCGCTTCGGTCGTCGGCCTCGACGCGACGCCGTTGTTCTTGAAGCTCGCCCGCGAAGACGCAGCCAAGCGCGGCGTCGGCGTCGAGTACGTCGAGGGAGACATGCGCTCGCTGCCGTGGCCGCCGTCGTCGTTCGACGCCGTCGTGAACTGGTTCACCGCGTTCGGGTATTTCTCTGACGACGAGAATCGCGCGGTGCTGCGCGAGGTCGCACGCGTGCTGAAACCTGGAGGCCGTTTCCTCGTCGACCACCTCAACCGCGACCGCGTGATGCGAAACGTGCAGCCCGCGGTAGTTGCCGAACGCGACGGCAACCTCCTCATCGACCGCCACACGTATGTCGTCGCGTCGGGGTTCATGGAGACCGAACGCATCATGATCAAGGACGGCGCCCAGCGCCGGTTTCACTTCAGCGTGCGCACGTTCACTCCACCGGAGCTGCGCGACTGGCTGCTGCAAGCCGGCTTCTCGAACGCCGAGCCGTTCGACGAAAACGCGCAACCGAACACGCTCGACTCGATGCGCCTCGTGATGCGTGCGACGAAGTAGTGCTCAGTACACCTTGAGCGCGAGCGACGGACTCATGCCGGGAGCGTGGTCGCCGTCGGCAGGTTTGTACACCCGGTAGGTGTACGTCGCACGCGCCGTCGGTTTGACGGTAAACGCGTACGTCGACGACGAGCTGAGCTTGATCGACGCGATGGTCTTCCAGCTTCCGGACACGTAGCGCTGGAGGTACACGAGCTGGCCCGCGTGGGTGGGAAGAACCGAACCGGAGATCTTCGCCGCGTAGCCGAGCGGCATCGACGTGCGGCTCAAGGCCGCGGTCACGCGCGATGCGACTGCGACGCCGCGCAGCGGACTCGACGATCCGATGTACCCGGTGCCGCCCCAATACTGCAATGTGAATTGGATGTTGCGGTAGGCGGTGAAATCGTATGTAACGAGTCCGAAGTTTGTCGTACGCGTCGCGAGGTGAACCCACGATGTCGTGCCGACGGCTCTCGTGTAGACGCGGACGGGAACCCCGTGCAAGCGCGCGCCGGTGGTCGCGTCGGTCAGGATGCCGGTGATTCGCGCGGTGCTCTTGTACATCACGGGCGTCGCCGGTCCGTTGATGGACATGATCGTTCCGCGCAGGGTGACGGAGACCGGCGTGCTGAAAGCGGCGCCGTCGTTCGTGAACACCGAGAAGCTATACGTCTTGCCGCTGAGGAGTGATCCCGCAGTGAACGACGACGCGGGGCCGTCGTACAGCAGCGTCCCCGAAGACGTCGTGGCCGGCAGGCTCGCGCTCTGCGCGACGCGAACCATCGTCTTCGTGGCTTGCGCGTCCCACGGCATGGCCCACGACAG
>JBIOWR010000283.1:0-3707 GCA_044868775.1 Actinomycetota bacterium | reverse complement strand
CACGCGCAGCAACGACTCCGCGGTTGCGGCGCGGGGAGCGGATGCGTCTTGCCACGCCGGCAGAAAACGTGCGAACGCTTCGTGCGGCACCGGTTCGGCTTCCTTGCGAAACGCGGCGATCGAGCGGCGGCGCACGATGCGCAGCACTTCCGCGTCGATCCATTCGTGGCCGCTGCCGCCGGGGCGGAACTCTCCACTCAGGATGCGGCCTTGCGCCGCGAGCTCGCGCAACGTGCGCTCGACCAGTGCGACGCCGATGCCGAGACGTTGCGCGACGTCGTGCGGCACGAACGGGCCGTGGGTGCGCGCGAAGTGCGCGACGAGATCGCCGAGCGGATCGGCGACGGGTTCGAGGAGTGAGTCGGGCAACCCCGCCGGGAGCGCGATCCCGACCGCGTCCCGGTAACGAGCGACGTCCTCTACTGCGATCCAGCGCGCCTCGCCGGCGATACGCACCTCGATCGCGCGCCGCTCATGTGCGAGCTGCTCGATGAGGGCGATCGATCCGCCGCGCGCTGTGATCTCGTGCGTGGAAAGGTCGCCGATCGTGCGCAGCGCGTCGTGCAACTGGTCCGCGGTGTGCACGTGACGCTCACGTGTGAGTCGTTGCAATTCCAGCTCCAGATCCGTCAGCACTCCCGGATCGATGAGCTCGCGCAGCTCCGCACTCCCCAGCAACTCTGCGAGCAACGTGCGGTCGAGCGACAGCACTTGCGCGCGGCGTTCGGCGAGCGGCGCATCGCCCTCGTACATGAACGCGGCCACGTATCCGAACTGGAGCGACGATGCGAACGGCGACGGCATCGCCGTCTCGACCTCCACGACGCGCACCTCGCGGCGCTCGATCGCTCCCATCAGGTCGCGCAGCGCCGGTACGTCGAACACGTCCTGCAAGCACTCGCGCATCGTCTCCAGGACGATCGGGAACGAGCCGTGCTTGGATGCGACTTGCAACAGGTCGGCGGAGCGCTGGCGTTGCTGCCACAGCGGCGTGCGCGATCCGGGGCGGCGTTTCGGGAGCAGCAACGCGCGCGCGGCGCACTCCCGGAAACGGCTCGAGAACAACGCGGAGCCGCCCACCTGTCCGACGACGAGATCCTCGACGTCGTCTGCGTCGAACACCATCGAGCCGGACGGCGGAGCCTCGTCGGCTTCGGGCAGGCGCACGACGATGCCGTCGTCGGTGTACATCGTCTGCACGTCGATGCCGAGCCGCTCGCGCACGCGCGCTTCGATCGCGAGCGACCAGGGCGCGTGCACGCGTGCGCCGAACGGTGAGTGTATGCACATGCGCCAGTCACCGAGCTCGTCGCGGAAGCGCTCCACGACGATCGTGCGGTCGTCGGGCAGCACGCCGGTTGCTTCGCGCTGCTCGCTCAAGTAGCGCAAGAGGTTGCCACTTGCGAACTCGTCGAGACCTGCTTGCGTGAGCCGTTCGGTGGCCTTCGCGGCCGGCAGCGCTGAGATCGTGCGCGTGAACGCGCCGACTGCGCGGCCCAATTCGATCGGTCGGCCGGGTGCGTCGCCGTGCCAGAACGGCATCTTGCCGGGGACGCCAGGCGCCGGCGTCACGATCACCTTGTCGCGCGTGATGTCCTCGATGCGCCAGCTCGTCGAGCCGAGCACGAACACCTCGCCGGGACGCGACTCGTACACCATCTCCTCGTCCAGCTCGCCGACGCGCGTTTGCTTCTCTCCGGCCATGAAGACGCCGAACAAGCCGCGGTCGGGAATCGTTCCGCCCGAAGTCACGGCGAGCTTTTGCGCGCCGGGCCGCGCGGTGAGCCGTCCTTCGATGCGATCCCACGTCAGCCGCGGCCGCAGCTCGGCGAACTCGTCGGACGGATAGCGGCCCGAGAGCATGTCGAGCACGCTGTCGAGCGCGGTGCGCGGCAGCTCGTGGAACGGCGCCGCGCGGCGCACGACCTTCTCCAATTCATCCACGCTCCAGTCGTCCATCGCCACCATCGCCACGATCTGTTGTGCGAGCACGTCGAGCGGGTTGCGCGGGAAGCGAATGTCCTCGATCTCGCCGGTGCGCATCCGCTCGACGACGACCGCGCACTCCACGAGGTCGCCGCGGAACTTCGGGAACACGACGCCGCGGCTGACCGCGCCGACGTGGTGACCGGCGCGGCCTATGCGCTGCAGCCCGCTCGCCACCGACGACGTCGCCTCGACTTGCACGACGAGGTCGACCGCTCCCATGTCGATGCCCAATTCGAGCGACGACGTGGCGACGACGGCCGGCAAGCGCCCTGCTTTGAGGTCTTCTTCGATCGCGACGCGTTGCTCGCGGCTGACGCTGCCGTGGTGCGCGCGCGCCACCGGCTCACCGGCCTCTTCGTTGATGCGCGCGCACAAGCGCTCTGCGAGGCGGCGCGAGTTGGCGAACACGATCGTGGAGCGGTGCTGCTTGATCAGAGCTGCGATGGTCGCTTCGACCGCAGGCCAGATCGACTTGCGCTCGGTGACGTCGAGCATGAACGACTCCGGCCTGTCGGTGGCCTCGCCCACCGCGGCCATGTCCTCGATGGGAACGACGACGGAGAGATCGAACTCCTTGTCGGATCGCGGTTGCACCTTCGTCACGGGTCGCCCGCCGGCGAGGAAGGTTGCGATCTCATCCACCGGCCGCACGGTCGCAGACAGGCCGATGCGTTGCGCGGGTTTCTCCAACAGCTCGTCGAGGCGTTCGAGGCTGAGCGCGAGGTGCGAGCCGCGCTTCGTTCCCGCGACGGCGTGCACTTCGTCGACGATGACGGTGTCGATCCAGCGCATCGCCTCACGCGCCTGCGAGGTCAGCAACAGGAACAGCGATTCCGGCGTCGTGATGAGGATGTCGGGAGGATGCTTGGTGAACCGGCGCCGGTCCTCGGCGGGCGTATCGCCGGTGCGCATGCCGGTGTCGACCGGCGAGGTCGTGATGCCGAGCTTTTGCGCTTGCGCGGTGATGCCGGTGAGCGGCGAGCGGAGGTTGCGCTCGATGTCGACTGCGAGTGCCTTCAACGGCGAGACGTACAGCGTGCGCAAGCGGCGCTCGGCGACCGGCTGCGGCGAGGTCAGCAGCCGGTCGAGCGAGGCGAGGAACGCCGCGAGGGTCTTGCCCGAGCCGGTAGGCGCGACGACGAGCGCGTTCTCACCCGATGCGATCGCGCGCCACGCGCCGTCTTGCGCGGGTGTCGGGCGTGCGAATGCCAATTCGAACCAGGCCCGAACGGCGGGAGAGAAGGCGGCGAGGGATCGCGGGGAAGACATGCGTCAATGATGCCGCATCGCCCCGACACCGCGCCGGTGACCTGCCCGGTTGGTCCGCCGGCCGGTGCCCGTAGCCTTTACCAAGGCCGCGCCTTAGTAAAGGTTAGCGCCTAACCTTTACTAATATGGACCTGTGGGATAGGCTGCACGCTAGTAAAGGTTAGCGCCTAACCTTTACTAAGAGGAGGGCGAAGGGAAAGGATGCGAGGGACGTTGCGCCCGGCCACATGGCAGTACAACCCGGCGCTGTATGCACCGCCGCGTTACCGTCGTGCTTGCGCGTACGAGGCATTCGTTCCCGAGCCCATCGCGAAGATCTCCCCGGCACTCGCGGCCGAGCTGTCCGCCGTCGTGTCGGACGCCGAAGCGACCATCGCCCGGCTCAACGCGGCTCACGAACCCGCGCTTGCTCCTCTCGCGAGACTCTTGTTGCGCACCGAGTCGATTGC
>JBIOWR010000282.1:0-2600 GCA_044868775.1 Actinomycetota bacterium | reverse complement strand
AGCGCGGGCCATCACCTCCGGGTGGGCCGGTTGGCCACGCTCGAGTCGTAGACCACAGGGTTGGAGACGTTCGACGTCGACAGCCGTTCGATGGTCCAGTACACGGTTTTGGACATCGACGCCGCCTCGATGCCGTACGCCAGGTTGGTCAGCCGGGTCCCGGTGATCGTGATCCCGGCAGCATCCACCGAGAACAGCTTGATGCCGGTTCCCTGGGTGTCCCAGGCGTGCAGCGGCTCCTCGCTCCAGCGCGGCGCAACGCCGGAGACCGTGTTCCGGTCGAGCTTCATCGTCATGCCTCGCGACGACCACACGTTGATGCCGGTGAGGGCGTTGAAGTACCGCGACGTCTCCGAATGCCGGAGCGTGATGCGGTTGCGCGCGATGTCGACGACGCCGCGCGCGATCTTCCTGTGCAGCTCGTCCGCGGCGTTGAAGGTGTCGACGTAGATTCCCGCGCCCTCCAGGACGTTGTCGGTGATGTGCACCTTCGTGTAGTGGATGTGCGGCTTGTTCAAGTCCTTGTTGGTCTCCGAAGCCGCAGTGCGGTCGTTGCCCGCGTGACCGGTGTCGGTGTACTGCAGCGCGTAGTGATCGTTGTCCTCGGAGACGATGCGGTTGTGGTGGATCCACACCTCGTGGAACCGCCGCGTGTGATCGACCATGTGATCGGCGTGCCCGCTGTGCATGTGGCTGCCCGTCCCCCACTGCGACGAGTGGTGATGGCCGTGCAGTCGCGCGTCCATGTAGCCGTAGATCGTGTTGTACGCGAAGTGCGCGCCGTTGAACCCGTCGAAGTTCACCGCAGGGCCGTTGGAGAACAGCGGGATCGACTGCTGATCCCGGGTACCGACGACGTTGCGCACGAACATGCCGTCGAAGTGCCGGATCTGATCGACGCGCGCGATGGTGTTGCGCTCGATCACGCCGCTCGTGGGAGCGCCGCGCCGCGCGGTGTTCTCGTTCACGAACAAGCTCTGGATGTCGTTGCCGCGGACGAGCACGTTCCGTCCCATCCAGTTGAGCTGCATCAAGGTGACGGTGTTGTCGACGATGCGCACCGCCTTCGACGTGTCCTTGATGCTGATGCGGAAGACGTTCCAGCCGGAGATGACGTACGGATCCCGCACCGTGCCGCGCCCCGAACGGACCCCGTGCGCACGGTCGAGCTGCCGGTCGCCGCTGATGACGATGTCGTTGCCGTGCTGGTGCTCAGCGGCTTGCGTCGAGACCGGGCCGAGAATCAACAACGCGCCGAGCACGAATGCCCACGCGATACGTGACTTCTTCATCGTGCCTCCCTTCGAGCGATTGGGCGATCGCTCGCGGCGCCACGGCCACGAAGGCACGCATGACGAACGCGCCGGCGATCGTTGCGAATGCGGTGAGTTGCTCGCGCGCGGGATCGTGCGCGGCGAGGATGCAAGCGGTGAGGGCGCCCACCCACGCGACGTGGAGGAGAGATCTCGGGGCAGGCGCCTCTCCGGTGAGAAGGCGGACCGCCGCGACCACGATCAGTATCTCGAGGGCGGTTGCGAGCAGGTCCGGTCCGTCGATGTGCTCGGGGGTCCAGGGCATCTCTCCCCAGGGAAGTCCCACGGTTCGGGAGACGAGCCAGACGCCCACGATGGCGAGGTTCGCGGCGGCGCCGGCTCGCAGCACGGTTCGCTCGGTGCCGCGTCGCTCGGTGCCGCGTTGCTCCGCGCCGTGTCGCTCGGCGCCGCGTTGCTCCGTGCCGCGCCAGACCCAGACGGCCCACGCGAGCTGGAGCAGACCGGCGACGAGCATGAAGGAGCCCGCCGGGACGTACTCCTCCATGTGCTCGTGCGTCGCCGCGAAATGAATCCCCGCCGCGGCGGCCGACGCGAGAAACGCGACGGCGCGCCAGCTGCCCGAGCCAACCTCGTTCAATGGAAATCCCCCTCGCATGCACGTTTCGCTTGGATCGACACGCGATGGGGCGAGACCTTGCAGGCGAGGGAGAAAGTTCTAGGCCGCTGCCGCCGCAGACGGCAGCGCGGAGCCGTCGCCGGCGAACGACACGTCGCGCCAACCCGCCGGGAGGTCGATGCAACCGCCACGCCGTGTGGTGCTCGGTGCGCCGTCGACGGTCACGGTCTTGCCCGGCAGCCCGAGGTCGTCCTTGCCGACGAGGCACGCCTTCGCCGTCGTTACGACGATTCGCGTGGCGACCGGACGGTCGAGCGTGGCAGCGGCAACGTCGGGGTTGTTGACCATCGCGCCGTCGGCTCCGAACGAGCGCGCGGTCAGCAGGTCGTCGCGCTCCCGAGCCTTGTTGTCGCTGTACACGTTCGGCATGACGAAGTCGCACGCGTCGTGCACGGCCGCGATCGCTTCGGGTGGGTACAGCTCGAGGTCCGAGCCGAACCAGTCGTACTCGGCGCCGGCTGCGTACAGCGCGGCCGGAGGCGTTTCCGTTTGCGGGTTGAGCATGATCGTCGCGTCGGGCGCAGCCGCGAGTATCTGCTCGGTGCGCACCGGCACGTACGGCTGGAAGATCGAGCGCTCGATGATGCCGTCGTAGCTCGCGGCGAGCAGCGCGACGCCCGCCGCGTTCGGGACCGATTCCTTGAGATCGA
>JBIOWR010000281.1:0-2340 GCA_044868775.1 Actinomycetota bacterium | reverse complement strand
CTTCGGCATCACGAGCGCGCCGCAGATCGCTGCGTTCTACGTCGACACGCGGATCCTTCCGGGTGTGAACCCGATGGATGTTCGCGAAGAGCTGCGGGGCGTGTTGCGACGCCTCGGCGTGCCCGGGGACGTCGAGCTGTATTTGTACCGGCCCGGCTTCGAGGTGAAGGGTGCGGAGCGGCTGATCGACACGATCAAGCGCTGCCACGCCGCGACCTTCCCGAATCCACCCGCGATCGTCGCGGACGCGGTGACGAGCATGTGGCGCGACACGAACGCGTTCGTTGAGCTCGGGATCCCCGCCGTGAGCTATGCGCCGCGCGCGGAGAGCCACGCGAAGACGAAGTCGTTCAAGGTGAAGGATCTGACCGACGCGGCGCTCGTGTACGCGCGCATCGCGATGGACCTCTGCAACCAAGAGCGTCCCGTCAACGCGCCACTCGGCGCGCATATCAATACGGATATCGCGGGCAGCGTGGTCAGGGAGCGCGCGACCCGTCGCACCTGACGCGGCAGATGATTCGCGCGTGCGCTTAGATCGCGCGGACCGGCTACTCGACGAGGCTGAGCGTCGGCCGTTCATCGGGTAGGACTTCAGCTGGCGGCGATTCCTTGGATGGTGCCCGGCTTCTCGATCGCAACGTACCGGGTGCGGCTGCGCGAGCTCCAGAGACAGATCGAGCGCGCGGGCCCTCTTATCGTGCGCCAACGTCGGTTCTTCGTACGCGCACAGCGCCGCTGACCGCCGTCAGCGCTCCGAAAACACCAGGCTCTTCACGACCACCGGCACGACCTGCTTGTCGGGCACGACCTGGCCGATGTCGACGAATTCGAGATCCGATAGCTGGATCTGGTCGACGCACACGAGCGGTGCTTCCACCGCCATCTCGTCCTGGAGGATCTGACCGACTATCCCAGCGACGTCAGCGTCGAGCACGACGACGAGCGGCCGGTCCGAGGCGATGACATCACGCACGCCGTCGCGGATGCCCGCGCAGAGCTCGCGCAGCGCCGCGTACGCCGGGCCGTGGTCCCAGCGCACGGCGACGGCGAAGGCCCCGTCCTCCCGATCGAGTCGCGCGATGCCGTCTCGCAGAGACCGCGCGATCGCGTCCGCGTCGGCGCGCTCGGGTCGGATGGCGACGGCGGCGAGATCGCGCAGCGGCAGGATTTCCGGCTTCGTGAGGAACAGCGTGTCGCCGCTCACCTGGATCGTGTACTGCGACGCGCCGATGCACGTCGCGCGGATGGACTCGACGGCGCGCAGCACCGTGTGATCCTCAAGTCGCCGCGCGATCGCTTCGCCGACCATCTTCCCGAGGTCGCCGAACTCGCGCGTCTCGTTGCCGTTCACGTACTCGCCCACGCCGCCGGAGATCACGAGCGCGCTGAACCGGTGACGCTCATGGATCGGCTCCGTGAGCCAGAGATCCTTGTCCACCGTCTGGCCTTCGGCCACGCGCAGCGCGAGCTCCGCGATCTTCTGCGCGACCTCCTCGAGTGACCCACGGTCGGGTCGGTCACCGACCGCGATGCGCACGCCGGAAGCACGCACGAGTCGCTCGCCGGCGCGGGTGACGGCGCGGATCCGGCCGTTGGCGTCCCACGACACGACGCGCGCGCCGAGGTCGAGCGCGGCCGTCTCCTGCACCTTGCCGTTGCGGCACACCGCGAGCTTGGTCGTGCCGCCGCCGATGTCCACGTTCAGCACGACCGGCGTCTCGGCCGAGCGGCTCAGCGCGACCGCGCCCGAGCCGTGCGCGGCGAGGAGCGCCTCGAGATGATGCCCTGCGGTCGCGCAGACGAACTTTCCGGATTGCTCCGAGAAGAGCGCGACGATGGTTGCGGCGTTCTCCTTGCGCGCGGCCTCGCCGGTCGCGATCACCGCACCGGTGTCGACCATGTCGCGCGTCCAGCCCGCGGCTCCGTAGGCGCGATCGATGAAAGCGGCGAGTGCGTCGGTGTCGATCCGTCGCGGAGACGAATACGGCGTGAGTGTCACGTCGGACCGCGAGACGACACGCCGCTCGACGACACGGTACGCGCTCGAAAGCCTGATGCCCTGCCGCTCCAGGACAAGCTCGGAGAAGATCAGGTGTGAGGTCGTGGTGCCGACGTCGATGCCAACGGTGCGCAGGTGCAGCCGCTCTGTCGCGACGTTCCCGCCCGTATCGTGCTCGTCGTGACCGACGTGTTCGTGCGCGTGATGCGGGTGCGTCAGTGCTCGGTCGGTCTAGACGCGGACGTTGAACTCGTCCATCTTCACGGCGACGCCGCGCGCCGCGCAGCGATCGACATAGGTGCGATGGATCGTCGGGTCCTGGTCCTCGTACTCGATCT
>JBIOWR010000280.1:0-3408 GCA_044868775.1 Actinomycetota bacterium | reverse complement strand
CGAAGAAGCGCTCGAGCGAGGCGGCGGCCGGCCCACGTGGTCGCCGCCTCGTTTTTGTCACGCGGAGGGTGATATCCACCGCGGTCGCAAATCCCGCGCCGCGCGAGCTTCGTCCGGGCGACGAATCGGGGCCGTTACCGGCGCGTCGTGCAACGCCTCCGGGTTCTCGTCGATCTCCCGATCGACTTGGAGCATCGCTTCGGCGAACGCGTCCAGCGTCTCCTTGGACTCCGTCTCCGTCGGCTCGCACATCATCGACTCCTCGACGATGAGCGGGAAGTACACGGTCGGCGGATGCACGCCGAAGTCGATCAATCGCTTCGCGATGTCCATCGCGCGGCCGCCGCGCGCCTTCTGGCGGCGCGCGGTGAGCACGAACTCGTGCATCGGCCTCCCGGGATACGCGAGCTCGTAGGTGGAGCGCAATCGCGACGCGAGATAGTTGGCGTTGAGCACCGCATGCTCGGACACGTGCCGCAATCCCTCGCGGCCCAGCGCGCGCGCATACGACGCCGCGCGCACCAGGATCCCGGTGTTGCCCCAGAACGAATGCACACGACCGATCGAGCGCTCGTCGCCGGTGTCGAGGCCGAAGCTACCGTCGGCCTTGCGCACCGGCCGCGGCCCGGGCAGGAACGGCGCCAGGCGTGCGGTGACGGCGAGCGGACCGGCACCCGGTCCTCCCCCGCCGTGAGGCGTCGCGAACGTCTTGTGCAAGTTCATGTGCACGATGTCGAAGCCCATGTCGCCCGGCCGGCAGCGCCCGAGGATCGCGTTGAGGTTCGCGCCGTCGTAGTACAAGAGCCCCCCGGCGTCGTGGATGATCCCGGCGATCTCGGTGATGCGCGTCTCGAACAAGCCGAGCGTATTGGGGTTGGTGATCATCAATCCGGCGACGTCGTCGGACACCATCGCGCGCAACGCGTCGACGTCCACTTCGCCCGACGGCGTGGACGGCACCGTCGCGACCTGATACCCGGCGAACGTGACCGACGCGGGATTCGTGCCGTGCGCGGAGTCGGGAATGATCACGCGCCGCCGCGCGTCGCCGCGCGACTCGTGGTACGCGCGCATCATGAGCAGCCCGGTCAGCTCGCCGTGCGCGCCGGCTGCGGGCTGGAACGTCACGGCGTCCATGCCGGTCACGGCGCACAGCGTGTGCTCCAGCTCCACGAGCAATTGCAGCGCGCCTTGCACTTGCGACTCCGGTTGCAGCGGGTGCAGCCGGCGGAACCCCGGCAACGCCGCACACTCCTCGGCCAGCTTCGGGTTGTACTTCATCGTGCACGACCCGAGTGGATAGAAGCCGAGATCGATGCCGTAGTTGCGATGCGACAGGTGCGTGTAGTGCGCGACGAGGTCGCGTTCGGAGACCTCCGGCAAAACGGGGGGGGACGTTCGACGCAGCGACGCGGGGATCGCATCCGCCGGTGCGGGCGGCACGTCCAGCGCGGGCACGCGTCCGGCGCGGCGGCCGGGACGCGAGCGTTCGAACACGAGCGGTTCGTCGGTGGCGCCGAGCGCGGCGTGCGGCTTCATGCGTCCTCCTTGCACGCGCGCGCCACGGATTCGGCGAACGCGTCGATCTCCTGACGGGAACGTTTCTCGGTAACGGCGACGAGCAGCGCGTCGTCGAGCCCGCGCCCCGGCAACAACCGCTGCAGCGGAAGCCCGGCCAGGAAACCATCGAGCGCGGTGCGCTCCGCGACGCGCACCGGGTCGGCCGGCAACCGCACCGCGAACTCCTTGAACGTCGGGCCGTCCACGGCGAGCGACGCCCCCGGGATCTCCAGCAAACGATCGCGGCAGTACGCGGCCTTTGCGAGACACACCTCGCCGAGCTCGCGCAACCCCTGCGGACCGAGCCACGCGAGCGTGACGGCCGTCGCCAAAGCGTTCAGCGTTTGGTTGGTGCAGATGTTGGAGGTCGCTTTCTCGCGGCGGATGTGTTGCTCGCGCGCTTGCAGCGTGAGCACGAACGCGCGGCGGCCGTCGCGGTCTACGGTCTCGCCAACGAGACGCCCCGGCAGGCGGCGAACGTCCGCGGTCCGGCACGCGATCACGCCGACGTACGGACCGCCGAAACTCACGTGGTTTCCGAGCGGTTGCCCCTCCGCGACGACGATGTCGGCGCCGAGCGCGCCGGGCGCTTCGAGGATGCCTCCCGACGTCAGGTCGAAGTGCACGACGAGCTTTGCGCCGGCTGCGGAGGCGCGCGCGGCGAGCGCCGGCACGTCTTCGAGCACGCCGAGGAAGTTCGGATGCTGCACGATCAGCGCGCCCGCGCCGACAAGCGCGGCGTCCAGCGCCGCCGCGGAGGCACGCCCGTCGCTCGCCCACTCCACCGAGCGAATCTCGATGCCCGGCCCGCGCGCGTACGTTCGCAGCAACTGCTCGTAGTGCGGGTGCACGGCGCCGGCGAGCACCGCGACCTTGCGGCCGGTCGCGTTCGCCGCCATCGCAACCGCCTCCGGCACCGCGCTGCCGCCGTCGTACAGAGACGCGTTGGAGATGTCGAGACCGGTGACCTCGCACACCATCGTCTGGTACTCGAACAGCGCTTGCAGCACGCCTTGCGACAGCTCCGGCTGATACGGCGTGTACGAGGTCGCGAACTCACCGCGCGACAGCAGCGCCCACACCATCGACGGCACGTGGTGGTCGTACGCGCCGGCGCCGAGGAAGCACACGAGGTCGTCGGTCGAGCGGTTGCGCGCGGCGAGCGCCGCGAGGTCGCGGATCACCTCGGGCTCGGACAACCCCAACGGCACGTCGAGGTCGCCGGTAAAGCGTATTTGCGGAGGAATCTGGTCGAACAGCGTGTCGATGGAGTCGACGCCGAGCGCCGCGAGCATCGCGCGATCGTCGTCCTCGGTGTGCGGGACGAATTCCACTACGGGGACCTCCCGGATGGGCCGAATACCGGGGGAAGGAGCCTCATCTTACTCTGAGCCGGGCGCCTCCCGGCGCGATCCCGGCGCCCAATCCGCGAGCCCGTACTTCTCCAGCAGCCGCACGTAGTCGCGCTGATAGAAGATCTTGATCTTCACGCCGGGATACAGCTCGCGCAAGCGGCGCACCTTGCGGTTCTTCTTCGTGACGAGCTTCTGGTTCATCGTCGTCACCTCGATGTAGAGGTCGAACGACGGCAGGTAGAAATCCGGTGTGAACTGTTTCGTCACGTTGCCTTCGGCGTCCCACGCGATGTCGAACGACCGCGGCTCGTACTGCCATTCGATCTGGTAGAAGTCGAGGAGCCGCGCATACTGGCGTTCGCTCTCGTGCGCGAAGTCGATGCGGTCGCTCAAGAGCTCTCCCGGATGAACTCAAGCTCCAGCACCGCAATCTGGATATCGGTCCACAACTGATCGAGGCGGGCTTCGTCTCTGGCTATCTGCTGGAGTTGTT
>JBIOWR010000279.1:0-16354 GCA_044868775.1 Actinomycetota bacterium | reverse complement strand
GCGGTCCTTGAACGTGCCGGGCTCGCCCTCGTCGGCGTTGCACACGAGATACGTTGGCTTGCGCTCGCGCGGGATGAAGCCCCACTTCACTCCCGTTGGGAACCCGGCGCCGCCGCGCCCGCGCAGGCCCGACGACTTCACCTCTTCGATGATCGCGTCGGGCGACATCGTCACGGCCTTGCGCAACGCTTCGTAACCTCCGCTGCGAACGTAGCCGTCGATGGTGTCGGCGCCGTCCACCGTCCACCGCTGTGTGATCACGCGCGTCTCTTGAACGGTCACGGCTTCGCCTCCACGCACGAGAGCCGTCGCGACACCTCTCGGAACGTCCCCGGCTTCTCGCCCCGCGTCGGCGGCGGGCCGGTGCCCAACGCGAGTAGCGACACGATCTCCCGAACCTGCTCTTCGGTGACGCGCTCGTAGTTCTCGTAGTTGACCTGCACGACCGGGGCGCCGTCGCACGCGCCCAGACACTCCACTTCTTCGATGCTGAGCGTTTCTCCGAACGTCTCGCGCAAGCCGTCGAAGATCTTCTGCCCGCCGGCGAGCGCGCACGAGACGTTCGTGCACACCGACATCAGCCACTCACCGCACGGCCGCCGCTTGAACATCGTGTAGAAGGTGGCCACCGCGGCGACCTCCGCGCGCGAGAGCCCGAGCAGCGACGCGCACTCCGTCATGCCCTCCATCGACACGTAGCCGTGCTCGGACTGCACGAGGTACAGCATCGGAAGCAGCGCGCTGCGCGGGTCGGGATACCGGCCCATCAGCCGTTGCATGGCCGCGACGGTCTCTTGGGTCAGCGGCGGCGCGCCCTTCGGGCCGAGGTCCGTCTCGAATCGCGTGCCGGCCATCAGCGATCCACTCCACCGAGCACCGGGTCGAGCGACGCGAGCGCGGAGATGACGTCGGCGACGAGGCCGCCTTCCACCATCTTCGGCAGCGCTTGCAGGTTCACGAAGCTCGGGTCGCGCACGTGCACGCGCCACGGCTTCGTCGCGCCGGTCGACACGACGTGATACCCCAGCTCGCCGCGCGGCGACTCCACCGGCACGTACACCTGGCCGGCCGGCACCCGGAAACCCTCTGTCACCAGCTTGAAGTGATGGATGAGCGCCTCCATCGACTCGCCCATGATCTTGCGGATGTACTCCAGAGAGTTGCCGATACCGTCGGGGCCGAGCTGCAGCTGCGCCGGCCACGCGATCTTGGGGTCTTCCACCATCACCGGCCCGGGCTTCAGCATGTCGAGCGCCTGGCGCACGATCTTCGACGACTCGCGCATCTCTTGCATGCGCACGACGTACCGCCCGAACGAATCCGCCGTCTCCATCACCGGCACGTCGAACTCATAGCGCTCGTACCCCGAGTACGGCTGCGACTTGCGCAAGTCCAGCGGCACGCCGGCCGCACGCAAGATCGGCCCGGTCACGCCCAGCGCGATCGCGTCGCGCGCGCGCAGCACGCCGACGCCTTCGTTGCGCTGCAGCCAGATCGGATTCTCGCTCAGCAACTGCTCGTACTCGTCGATCTTGTGTGCGAAATCGTCGAGGAACGCGCGCACGCGATCGGGCGTCTCTTGCGGCACATCCTGGATGAGACCTCCCGGCCGGATGAACGCGTGGTTCATGCGCAGGCCGGTGATCAATTCGAAGAGGTCGAGGATCGACTCGCGCTCGCGGAAGCCGTACAGCATCATCGACAGCGCGCCCAGCTCCATCCCGCCGGTCGCGAGCCACACCAGGTGCGACGAGATGCGTTGCAGCTCGCACAGCATCACGCGAATGGTTCGTGCGCGCTCGGGTGCTTCGATACCGAGGAGCTTCTCCACCGACAAGCAGTACGCGAGCTCGTTGAAGAACGGCGACAGGTAATCCATGCGCGTGACGAGCGTCACGCCTTGCGTCCAGTTGCGAACCTCGGTCGTCTTCTCGATGCCGGTGTGCAAGTACCCGATGACCGGCCTGCACGAGACCACGTTCTCGCCGTCGAGCTCCAATACCAGACGCAACACGCCGTGCGTCGACGGATGCTGCGGGCCCATGTTGACGACGAGCGTGTCGTCGCGCCGTCCTGCGACCGCCTCGTGCCAGTCTTGTCCCGCGACGAAGACCTCGGTCACGAGATCCTCCCCGGATACCCCGACGTCGTCGTCGGCTGGCCGCGCACGTCCGGGGGCGGCACGAGCGCGCCCTTGTACTCGACCTTCACGCCGCCGAGCGGATAGTCCTTGCGTTGCGGGTGACCCTCCCACTCGTCGGGCATGAAGATGCGTTGCAGGTCGGGATGCCCCTCGAACGTCACGCCGAAGAAGTCGAACACCTCGCGCTCGTGCCAGTTCGCCGTCGGCCACACGCTCGTCAGCGACGGGCAGCGCACGTCGTCCTCGGGCAGGTACACGCGCAGCCGCAGTCGCGCGTTGTGCTGCAGCGAAGACAAGTGGTACGCCACGAGAAAGCGCCGCTGCGGCGGTTCCACGCCGAGATAGTCGACGCACGAGAGGTCCGACAACAGCTCGAACGGGAACTCGTCGCGCAGGAACGACACCACCTCGACGAGCCCGTCGCGGTCGACCTCGATCGACGCCTGCCCGTACGCCTCCACGGGCTCGGTCACGCGCTCGTGAAATCGCTCACGAGCGTCGGCGCAGATCTTGGCGAGCCGTTCGTCCATTCCCCGTTACCTCTTGACCAGCGGTCCCTTGCGGATCTTCTCGTGCAGCAACAGGATCGCGTCCATGAGCTGCTCGGGCCGCGGCGGGCAGCCACCGAGATACACGTCCACCGGCACGATCTGATCGACGCCCTGCACGATCGCGTAGTTGTTGAACATGCCGCCCGACGACGCGCACACGCCCATCGAGATGACCCACTTCGGCTCGGCCATCTGGTCGTAGATCTGCCGCAGCACCGGCGCCATCTTCTGCGACACGCGCCCTGCGACGATCATCAAGTCCGCTTGTCGCGGCGACGCGCGAAAGACCTCCATGCCGAACCGCGCGAGGTCGTGCGTGCCCGCGCCGGTCGCCATCATCTCGATCGCGCAACACGCGAGGCCGAACGTCGCCGGCCACAACGATCCAGCGCGCGCCCAGTTGACGAACTTGGAGACGGACGTGAGCAGGACGCCCGACGGCATGTTGTCGTCGATCGGCACTAGCTCACCCGCTCCAGCGCGTCGTTCGCGCGCCCGGCTTGGCGTGCACGCGCAGGCGGCTCCACGAGCACGTCCCACTCGAAGCCGCCGCGCTTGTAGATGTACACGTAGGCGACGAGCAGCAGCAGCACGAACGTGCCCATCTCGCCGAGACCGAACCAGCCCATCTCACGGAAGATCGCGGCCCACGGATAGAAGAAGATCACTTCGACGTCGAAGATGATGAACAGCATCGCCAGCAGATAGAACTTCACCGCGAACGGGTTTCGCGGGTGCAGCTCCGGCACGATGCCACTCTCGTACGGCTCGACCTTGTGCGGGTTGGGCCTGCGCGGGTGTCCGATCTTTGCGGAGACGATCGCCGACAAACCTCCGAAGAGAAGCGCCAGCGCGAGCAGCATGACGATCGGAAGCCAGTCAGCGAGCACGCGGGCTCCTTCTTTGGTGGGTGCGGGCCGCGCTCACGATAGGAACGCCCGGCGTCGCCGCGCAAACCGTCATCGCACGACGCTCCTCACCGCGGGCGCCATGCGGCACAGCGCGTTGATCAGGCGATCCTGCGCGTCGCCGTCGCGCGGGTCGGTCAGGTTGCCGAGCACCTTGAACGCAAACTCCATGAGCTTTCTTCTCGGGAGCGCGTGCTTCGTGAGCGCTCCCATCACGCTTGCGCGACCGATCAATCGCACGAACACGCGGCCGAGCGCGAAGTACCCTTCGTACGCGTCGCGCAACCTCCTCGGATACTCCTCGAGCGCATACGGATCGCCTGCTCGGAGCGCGAGCGCCGCGACGTCGGCCGCTATGCGCCCGGTCTCCATTGCGTAGGCAATACCTTCGCCGTTGAACGGGTTCACGACGCCGGCCGCATCGCCCACGAGCATGAGCCCCGGCCGCGCAACCGGCGCGCGATTGAACGCCATCGGCAGCGGCCCGCCGCGCGTCTTGCCCACCTTGTTCTCAGGCACCAGCTCCCATTCCCTGGGCAAACCTTGGAGCCAGTCGGTGAGCAGGCGCCGGTAGTCGACGTTCTGGAAGTACGGGCTGGTGTTGAGCAGGCCGAGACCGACGTTCACCGTCCCGTCCGGCAGCGGGAATATCCAGCCGTAGCCCGGCATCAAGTCGTCGCCGTGCCAGAGCTCCAGGTAGCTCTCCAGGTACTTCTCCGTGTGCCGCGGCGATGTGTAGTACGCGCGCACCGCGACGCCCATCGGCCTTTGTTCGAGCCGCCGCCCGCCGAGCGAGATACCCAAACGGCTCGACGCGCCGTCGCTTGCGATGACGATTGGAGCCTTGATCTCGGCGCGGTCTCCGTTCGAGCCGAGGGTTACCCCGGTAATGCGGTTGTCCTCCACGATCGCGCCGGTAACCTCGGTTTCTTCCCAGAATACGGCGCCCGCTTCCCTGGCCTTGTTCGCGAGGAGCGAGTCGAAGTCGAATCGCGTGCGCACGAGCCCGTACCCCGGATAGCTGGACAGCTCCGGCCACGGTAGGTCGAGCGAGACGCCCGCGCCCACAATGCGCAGCCCGTCCGCGCGCGCCCACTCCGGCCCCGTCGTGTCGACCTTCATGTATTCCAGTTCCTTGACCGCGCGCGGCGTGAGCCCGTCGCCGCATACCTTCTCGCGCGGGAACTTGGCCTTGTCCACGAGCAGCGGCCGGTACCCGGCTTTCGCCAAGTGATACGCGGTGGCCGCGCCGCCCGGCCCCGCACCGACCACGATCGCATCGAACGTTTCCGGCGTGCGGTTCTTTGTGCTCTTGCGCCGCGCCGCCGTCGGCCGCCGTTTGGTCGCGCGCTTCCCCGACGCCGTGGTCGTCAGCGCACCCTCCTCCGACGCCGTGGTCGTCGGCGCGCCCTCCTCCGGGGTCGTGGGCTTGTGAATCATTTCACAAACTATGCTACGCGCGCCGCCGGGCGGCGGGCAAGCGGGCCTCGGCTGTCGGATGGCAAGCCGGCCTCGGCTGTCGGCCGGGCGGCCTCTGGTACGGTCGCGCCGATGTCGGTCCTGCAAGCGATCGTGCTCGGGATCGTGCAGGGCCTGACGGAGTTCCTGCCGATCTCCAGCTCCGGCCACCTCATCCTGGTCCCCTGGCTCTTCAACTGGACCTTCTTCCTCGAGAACCCCGAGCTGAACAAGACCTTCGACGTTGCGCTCCACGTCGGCACCTTCGTCGGAGCGGCCGCGTACTTCCGAGCCGACCTGGGACGTTACCTCACCGCCGGACTCCGCACGCTGCGAACCCGATCGGTGCGCACGCACGACGAACGCATCGCCTGGCTGCTCGTGCTCGCGTCCGTTCCCGGCGCGGCGTTCGGCGCCCTCGGCGAAGGCTTCATCGAACGCGAGCTCGGCCGCCCCTGGCTCATCGCCGTGTGGCTCGCGGTGCTCGGCGTCGTGCTCCTCGTCGTCGATCGCCGCGCGTCGCAGGCCCGCGACTTCGACGGCATCGGACTGCGCGACGCGGCGTGGATGGGAGTCGCGCAAGCCGTCGCGCTCTCCCCGGGAGTGTCACGCTCGGGCGTTACGATCACCGCGGGCCGCGCCTTGCGCTTGACGCGCGAAGCCGCCGTGCGCTTCTCGTTCCTGATGTCGCTGCCGATCATCGGCGGCGCGGGCGTGTATCGCGGAGCGAAGCTCGCGGCCGACGGGCTGCCGCCCGGCATGGCCGTACCGTTTCTGTGGGGGATCGTTGCGTCCGCGATCACCGGGTTCGCTGCGATCGCGTTTCTGTTGCGATTCGTGCAACGACGCTCGTTCGCCGTGTTCGTCGTCTACCGCGGGCTCGCCGCAATCGCGATCGCCGCAGTCATCGCGTCGGGTCTCCGCCCCGCAAACGCCTGAGATCGCGACCGTGGGCGGGACGCTCATCGTTGCCCGTGTGTCTTGTTTCATGTTGACAACACACGCGTGTTGTTATTTTGAAACGAAATCCACGAGGAGATGCGAACCCGGCGGCGACAAGAGAGGGGCGGGCGGACGACGCGGCGGGCGGACGACGCGGCGGGCGGGGCGCCGCGAACGTGGCGGGCGGGCGCTCAGCCGCGCAACGGTGCGATCACGCGCTCGGCGTAGGTGCGAACGCGATCGGCCGCGACATCGAACGGCATGCCGGGTACGACGAGGATCGCCGACACGAACGCATCGGCGAAACCGAGCGCGGAGATCTCCGCCAAGGCCGGGCGCAAGCGCGCGACGATCGATTCCGGCGTGCCGAGCAACGCGCCGGCACGCGTCGGCTCTTCGATCATGGCCGCGGCCACGTCGCGAGCGTCGCTCAGGTCGCGCTCGCCGGCGAACCATTTGGCGTAACCGCCGCGCACGTGCAGCAAACCGTCGCGAATCGACTTCCATGCTTCGTCTTCGTCCGAGCCGATGCCGACGGGGATGAACATGCCGTACTCGAAAGGGCCGGAGACGCCGAGCTCGGCGCGCAGCTCCAGGATGCGGCGCGCGCGCACGACGCCGTCCTCGGGGCCGGACGTCGACGGCGGGAAATGCCCGTCGCCGAGCGCGGCGGCGCGGCGCAAGGCACGGTCGTCGTTGCCGCCGAGCCAGATCTTGACCGGCTGCAACGGATGCGGCGTCACGGTGACGTCGTCGAAGTCGTAGAAGCGCCCGTGAAAACCGAAGCGATCTTGGTTCCACGCGAGGCGCAACACGTCGACGATCTCGGCCAAGCGGTTGCCGCGGCCCTTGGTGTCGACGCCGAACATGTCGTACTCGTGCTTCACCCAGCCGAGGCCGAGACCGAGGTTCAGGCGTCCGCGAGAGATGAGATCGACGACGGCAGCATCCTCCGCGAGGCGCAGAGGGTCGTGGAACGGCGCGAGGACCACGGCGGTGCCGAGCTGCAAGCGCGACGTGCGCGCGGCGACCGCGGAAAGCATCGGCAGCACGGATGGGATGTAGCCGTCGTCGGCGCCGTGATGCTCGGCGAGCCAGATGGAGTCGAACCCAACCTCTTCGGCAAGCTCGGCGATGCGCAGGAAGTCGTCGTACATCTCCGCGTGCGTACGCGAGTCCCACGGAGGCCGCTGCAGCGTGAACTGACCGAGACCGAAGCGCATTACTTCGCGTAGGAGTGCAGCCCGACGATCCAAAGGTTCACGACGTAGTACGTCACCATCAGCGCTGCGAAGCCGACGATGTTGACGACGGCCGCGCGACGGCCGCGCCACCCGGCCGTTGCGCGCGCGTGCAGGTAGCCCGCGTACACGACCCAGGTGATGAACGCCCACGTCTCCTTCGGATCCCAACCCCAGTAACGTCCCCACGCCTTGTTCGCCCACAACGCTCCCGCGATGACGGCGAACGTCCAGATCGGGAACGCGATCGACACGCCCCACAGCGCGAGCCGATCGAACGTGGCCGCCGCGGGGAGCTTCCCGAGGAAGCCGCCGACGCGCGTCGGCGTCGCGGAAGCGTCCTCGACGCCGATGTGATCGGACGGAAACCCTTCCTCGTCGTCGACGACGGTGCCCGACCCTTGAAAGTACGCGGCGCCAACGGTGCTGCCGCCGAACGCCAAGCCCGCGCGACGCTCCGCGCGATCCTTCACCAAATACAGGAGCGTGAAGATGAACGACAGGGAGAAGATGCTCGACGCGGCGATCGCGGCGACGACGTGAATCTTGATCCAGTAGGTGTTGAGCGCGGGGACGAGCGGACCGGCCGGCGCGTACAGCGAACGCGCGGTTCCCATCAGCAACAGCGAGCCGGCCATCACGAATGCGCCGATCTGACGCATGCGAAAACGGCCGTCGACGACGATGAGGTATCCCGCGACGAGCAAGAGCGCGACGAGCGAGGAGTACTCGTACATGTTGCCCCACGGCACGCGTCCCGCCGCCAGCCCACGTGTCACGACCGAGGTCGCATGACCGGCCGCGCCGAGCGCGGCAACGACGGTCGCGAGCGTGCCGGCGCGGCCTGCCCGATCGGAGTACGCCCACACGAACAGCGCGAGCGACACGCCGTACAGCGCGAGCGCGATCCAAAAGAATTGATCGGATAGCCGCGCGAGCGTCGGGTCAGCCAGCATCGATACCACTCTCCACCCGGGCGCCGGTGCGGCCTCCCGGTTGCTCGACGTTCAATTCGCTCCCCAACTCCCGAACCAGCGCGGTGAACTCGTCCTCGAACGCGTGCCGGCGCTGGAGCGCGTGTCCTGCGACCTCGATGCGAGTGCGCTCTCCGAGTGCAAGAACGTTCACCCACACGCGCCGCCGCGAACTATACAGCGCGGGAATGAGGCCGACCAAGATGAGAACCGACGCCGCGAACAGCGTCCACGCGCCCGGATTCGAGGTCATTTGCAACACCGAATACTGCTTCAATCCCGAGAAGCGAATCTCGATCCCGTCCGGCAGCACGTGCTTGCCTCCCATCGGGATCGCGCCGACCGCGCCGCGCGCGAGCGAGGTCTTGTCGAGGCGATACACCGACTGCGGCCGGTCGAGACCGAGGTCTCCCCGATACTCCTGGATGAACAAGAATGGACGGCGCGGATACGGCGACGCGTTGAACGGAACGTCTTGCGCGCCGAGCTTCAAGTCGTTGAAGAAGTACATCTCGACGCCGAGCTGCGGCCGCACCGACGGAACCTTGACCACGCCGCGCCAGTTCTGCGTCTGCGCGTCCTGCAAGAAGATCACGTGCGCATCGGACAGCAGCTTGCCGTTGTGCACGACTTGCACCCGCGGCGCCCATCCCCACGCGAGCTGGTACAGCGTGACGCCACGATACGTCACCGGCTCGTTCACGCGAATCGTTTCGCGGGCGACGGTGCGCTCGTCGTCGATGATCGACACGTGCGAGACGAAGTCTCGCGGGACGCCGTTCGGATGCCACGATACGTCGAACCGATCCATGCGCACCGAGAATCCCCGGAAGCCTTCGTTGAAGAAACGTCCTTGCTGCACGGAGTCGTATCCGACGTGCGTGTCGGTGAACTGCTCGCCCTCCACGATCGCGGCTTGTCCGGTGAAGCCGAATCCGCGCGCGAGCGCCACGCCGACGATCAGCACGAAGAACGCGGTGTGAAACACGAGCGATCCACCTTCGCGCAAATGGCCTTTCTCGCCGGCGAGCGCTCCCGGCTCGCGCACCACGCGATAGCGGCGACGTCGCAGCACGCGCGCCGCGCGCTCGGTCGACTCCGCAACCGGCACCGTCGTGACGCCGTGACGGAAGTTCTCCACGCCGGCGAGCGTCGCGCGCGTGCGCGGCCGCGAGCGCACGACGCGGAAGAACGCGCGATACCGCGGCACCAAACATCCGAGGAGACTGACGAGCAGCAGCGCGTAGATGGCGGTGAACCATGCGGAGCCGTACACGTCGAACAGCCCCAAGCGTTCGGCGATGCCAGCCCATTCGGCGTGCTCGCCCTTCCAACGCAGCACCGCGAGCTCGTTGATCGGGCGCTGCGGAATGAGGCTTCCGATGGAGGACGCCGCCGCGAGCACCAGCAACAAGATGATGGCGGTCTTCATCGTGCGCAGCCATCGCCACGCCCCCCGCGCGAACGCCCCGAGCGCGCACATCAGATCGGCACCGAGAACGTGTTCGTCCAGCGCCGCAGCGGCGCGATCACGTCCAGCCACTTGTTCGTCAGCAGCAGCACGCCGATCACGAGCAGGAACGCGCCGCCGGTCAGCTCGAGCACCGACTGGTGCTTGCGAATCCACGCCACGGCAGCGGTGCCGCGCCGGATCGCGAGCGCGGCGAGCACGAACCACACGCCGAAACCCAGCGAGAACGCAAATAGCAACCCGGCGCCGCGCACAGCGGAATCTTCGCGGAGCGCGAGCGTCAGGATCACGCCGAGCCCGGGACCGACGCACGGCGACCACCCGACCGCGAACGCAACCCCGAGCGGAAACGCTCCGGCGAGACCCGGTCGTACGCGCGTGAGCAACGGACGACGCTCCGCTTGCAGGAAGCGCAACGCGCGCGGCAGCGGCCTGTCGCCGTCGCCGAGCATGCGCACGAGTGCCGGCGCGACGAACGCGAGTCCCATCACGACGACGATGACGCCGGCGACGCGCTCGAACACCTCGTGGTTGTCGTTGAAGAAGCCGCCGATCGCCGTGGCGCTCGCACCGAACGCGGTGAACACGATCGCGAAGCCCAGCACGAACAACGCGGTGCCGACGACTACGCGGCGCTTGCTTTCGCCCGCCTCCAAGCTCTCGGCGCTCAGCCCGGACACGAACGACAGGTAACCGGGCACGAGCGGCAGGATGCACGGCGTGAAGAAGGAGATGATCCCGACCACGAACGCCACCGGGAGACCGCCGAGACCCGACGACAGCGCGTCGTCGATCGCGCGCGCGGCGATCAGCGGCACGAGCGCGTGCATCAGGCTTCCAGCTCTCGTTCGAGGATGCGCTCGATCGCGGAGGTATCGACGGTGGCGCCGACGATCGTGGCGGCGATACGCCCTTGCTTGTCGAGCACGTACGTCACCGGCAAGTACACGACGCGAAACTTGTATGCGATCTTGGCGTACGGATCGAAGATCGACGGGTACGTGACGCCGAACTCCTCGATGAACGCGCGCGCGTCGACCTTGGTGTCGCGCGTGTTGACGCCGAGAAACGCGACGCCGCGCGGGCCGAAGCGCTGCCACAGGTCCTCGAGGTTGCGCTCCTCCTTGCGACACGGTCCGCACCACGACGCCCAGAAGTTGACGACGGCAACCGACCCGCGAAGGTCTTGTTGCGTTACGCGCTTGCCCGCGAAGTCCTTGCCGCTGAACGCCGGCTTGCGGTCCCGGTCACCCGGCGCAACGTCGCTCACGTTGTAGCCCGTCGCGGCTTTGAAACCGCCGGCTTTGCCCGCTGCCTCCGAGCCCAGCGCCTTGCCACCGCAGGCCGCGAGGAGGGCAACCGGCAGCACGAGCAGCGTCAATCGGAGGGAGATCCTGCGGGACATGACCAGGCGTCGAGTCTAGCAACGGCGGTTTTCGTCCGCGCCGCCGGCCCCGCGCCGGTCAGGGCCGGCGCGCCGTGGCGCGCGGGCTGCGCAACAATGGACCTCGTCATGCGCCGACTGTGCCTCGCTTTCCTCCTCGTCCTCATCACCGCGTGCGGCTCGCCCGGATCGGAGGGCCGCGACGCCTCGAAGGGGCCGAAACCCTGCCGCGCCTCCGGGATCATCTCCGTCGGCCAGCCCATCCCGTTCGATTGTGAATTCCGCACGATGTCCGGCGGGACGCTCCGCCTCAGCGAGCTCAAGGGCACGCCGACGCTGCTCAACTTCTGGGCGTCGTGGTGCCCCAATTGCGTCGATGAGATGCCCGCCCTCGAACAAGCGCACAAGCAGCTGCAAGATCGGGTCCGCTTCCTCGGGGCGAACCTCCTCCGGGTCGACGGCGAGACCGAAGCCGCGGCCAGGGAATTCGTGGAGCGGTTCGACGTAGGGTACGACTCGATCTACGACGACGGCGGCCTGCTGTACGCGCACTTCTCGCCGAGGCTGTTCCCACCGACGACGATCTGGATCGATGCGAACGGCATCGTGAAGTTCCGCAAGTTCGGCCCGCTCGACCTGAAGAGCATTCGCGACGACATCCGTACGCATCTGGGCGTCGCGTGACGAGCGCCGCATCGCTTTGCGAACGCGACCAACCGGCGTGATAATCACGCCGCGAGCCGATCGCGTTTTTTTGGGGTCGGCTTGTGAACGAAGTCACAAGCGACCGGGCAGGTCAACGCGGTGCGAATGCACATGCGAGGCCTTTTGGTCGCCATGATGCACGGCCGTATAATCCGGCCGCCGACCATCGTGGAGGGGTCCTTGATCAGCTGGTTGCTCGCCGCTGCTCCCCCATATACGAGCCTTCCGTGGCTCCTCGTCGAGCTCGTGTGGTTCGCGCTCGCCGGCGCGTTGTTCGCAGCCGCGTTCCGTTCCAAGAGCGAGTGGGTGCGCGCGGGGCTCGGGGCGCTCGGCCTCGCGATCGTGGCGTGGCACACGCTGGCGATCATCCCGAGCTGGTGGCTGTATTACGCGGAAAGCGTGCTCGATTGGGGCGGCGCCGGCTGCACCGCGCTGGACGCGAGCTGCTTGAAGCAGGCCTTCAAGGACACCGTCGTCGTGGTTGAGAACGGGGTGGCGCTCGGAGGATTCGTCGTCGCGTTCCTCATCTACCAAAAGAAGTTTCCGAAGCAGCTGGCGCCGGGAGAAAAGAAGCCGGAAGCCACCGGGGGTTACAAGTGAGCGCACGCTCGAACAAGCCGCAAATCCACGACGACTACGAGCTGAAGGTCGTGGACCCGAACTGGCTCGCGCAGCGCGTGAAGCCCAAGCGACACATCGGGCTCGACCCCGACCTGTGCATCCTGTGTCGCGCGTGCGAGGACGTGTGCCCGTGGGACTGCATCTACATGCTGTCGCCGGACATCGTCACCAAGACAGAAACCGCCGATGTGAAGGGCCTCGCGCAGGAATCGGCGGCGATCTTCGTGATCGACGACAACGAGTGCACGCGGTGCGCGATCTGCATCGATCGCTGCCCGTCGGACGCGTTGTTCTTCATCACGATGGAAGGCGAGAAGAAGGCCAAGGCTCAATAACGAGCGGGAGAGATCGAAGTGGGGATCGACCAGAAACCGCCGGCGAACCAAAAGCCGCTGCTGTTCCAGCAGCTGGAGCTTGCGAAGGAGAAGGTACAGGAGTCGCAGGTTTGGAAGTCGATCTTCCGTCCCGGCTCTCCGCTCCGTAAGGGATACCGCGACACGTCGCGAGACCGTGCGCTCGCGATGATGAACAACGTCCTGTACCACCTTCATCCCGTAAAGCTGAAGCGGCACGGGTTGAAGCTGACGTACACCTACTGCCTCGGCGGCCTTTCGTTCTTCCTCTTCGTGCTGCTGACGATCACCGGCATCTACTTGATGTTCTTCTACCGGCCCGCGGCCGAGGTGAACGCGCAGCTCGCATACCTCGACATGAAGGACCTGTCGGCGGCGATCACGTTCGGGCAGCTCGTGCGCAACCTGCACCGGTGGGCGGCGCACCTCATGGTGCTGAGCGTGTTCCTGCACATGGCGCGCGTCTTCTACCACGGCGCGTACAAGCCTCCGCGCGAGTTCAACTGGGTCATCGGCGTGAACCTGTTGCAGATCACGCTGCTGCTGTCGTTCACCGGCTACCTGCTGCCTTGGGACCAGCTCGCGATCTGGGCGGTCACGGTCGGCACCAACATGATGGGGTACACGCCGGTGTTCGGACGCCAATTGAAGTTCGTGCTGGTCGGCGGCCTGGAAGTGGGGCCAGCCACCCTCATCCGGTGGTACGTGCTCCATGTCCTCGCGTTGCCGTTCGTGGCAGTGTTGCTGATGGCCGTTCACTTCTGGCGTATCCGGAAGGACGGCGGCATCAGCGGGCCGCTGTAGTCCCGGGAGACCTGAGATGGCGGATCGCGAAGAAACACAGATCGATCAGGAAGTATTCGACCGCGAGATCGCGGCCGGAAAGCCCGAGCGCGTCGCGCGCGCGCTGGCGAAGGCTGCGTGGGTTCGCAAGAACCGCGGCCCTGCCGCGCCCGCCGCAGCCGCTCCCGCGGCGCCCGCGCCCGAGACCGCCGCGCAAGCTCCGGCTGAGACCGCGCCGTCGCCGGCCGCGCAAGCGCCCGCCGCAGCTGCACCGGCAGCGCCCGCGGCAGGGGCGCCCACCACAACCGTCCCGCGCCTCTCGCCCGAGGAGCGCGCGGCGCGCGTCGCGGCCGCGACCGGTCAGGCGACGAAAGAAGCGGGCGGACGCGGACGCGGCGTCGGCGAGACGCACCGCATGCTCGCGCTGGTCCCACCGGACGGCATCCAGCGCGTCGAGCGCCGGCAAGAGGACAAGATCAACGTGTGGCCGCACCTCATGGCCGAGGAGTTCGTGTCGCTGCTCGTCATCACCGCGGTGCTGATGCTGATGTCCACGTTCATGGACGCGCCCTCGCGCGAATTGGCGAACCCGTCGCTCACGCCGAACCCGTCGAAGGCGCCGTGGTACTTCCTCGGGCTGCAGGAGCTGTTGCGCTACTTTCACCCGATGGTGGCGGGCGTCACGATCCCGGGCCTCGGCTTGTTCGCGCTCATGGCGGTTCCGTACGTGGACAAGAACCCGTCGATGCGCCCGGACCGCCGCAAGCTCGCGATCATGACGTTCACGATGTTCGTGATGTTCTGGGCCATCCTCGTTCTCGCCGGCAGCTTCTTCAGGGGACCCGGGTTCAACTGGGTCTGGCCGTGGAAGTCCGGCATCTTCTGGGACTTCTAGTCATGACACTTCTCGCAAAGACATCGCCGGGCATCTGGGTCGTCATCGGCATCTTCGTGCTCGTCGCGCTCGGCGGCCTCGGCCTCATCGCGAAGAACGTTCGCGATCTCATGCAGATTCGCAAGGAGAAGGGAGCGCACGCGCCGCTCATCGGACGTCCTCCCCAGCAGACGCGGCGCGCGTTCTTCCGCAAGATGATGCTCGCCGGCTTCGGTGTCGCGATGCTCGACTTCGCGGCGGCCAGCCTCGCGATGCTGTGGCCGCTCACGCGCGGAGGCTTCGGCGGCAAGGTCACGCTCGCCACGAGCGCCGACGAGATCAAGCAGCAGATCGCCTCGACGAAGAAGCCGTTCTACTACGCACCCGGCCGCTTCTACCTCGTCTCCTACGACACCAGCAAGGAGGGCGCGTACGTCAAGGACAGCACGGCGGCGGGCGGGCTCCTCGCGCTGTACCAGCGCTGCGTGCACCTCGGGTGCCGCGTGCCGTTCTGCGAGACGTCACAGTGGTTCGAGTGCCCGTGTCACGGCTCCAAGTACAACCGCGCGGGCGAGTACAAGCTCGGCCCGGCGCCGCACGGTCTCGACCGCATGGTGATGTCGGTCGAGGACGGAAAGGTCACCGTCGACACCGGGAGCATCATCCTGGGAGTGCCGCGCGGCACGAACACCACCGGACAGCAGCCGGAGGGACCGTTCTGCGTCGAGCAGATCCAGGAAAAACACTAGAGACGAGGGAGGAATGGCACTGACTCCGGTTCTGGCAATCAGCAACGCGCTGCTGGCGGCGATCATCGCCGACGTCGTCTTCGCCGGTGTCGTCATCTTTCTCATCGCCGGACGCCAGATGCGGCGGCGCACGCTCAGCATGGTCCCGCCCGCGCTGCGTCCCGGCCCGTCGGACGAGGAGCTCGAGCGGAGGTTCTTCATCCGCATGCTCGCAGTGGGCGGCCTCATCACGACGTTCTTTGCGATCTATCTGCCCGCGTATTTCCTGCGCGAGCCGATCCGGTTGAACCAGCGCGCGCGCGGGTTCACCGATCAGGCGATCGAGCGCGGCCGCCAGATGTGGGAGCCGGCGGGCGACCCCGGCAACCTTCGCGCGGTGGGATGCGCGACCTGTCACGGCGCAGAAGGCGAAGGCGGCGTGCGCCAGTTCCAGGGTCACACCTTCGCCGAGCCGCCGCTCAAGTACATCGTCGCGCGCTACAAGGCGGCGGGGAAGAACGACGAGGAGATCAAGCTGATCATCCGCGACGCCGTCGAGCGCGGCCGCCCCGGCACGCCGATGCCGACGTGGGGCCTGCTGTTCGGAGGACCGCTCAACGCCGAGCAGGTCGACGACGTCATCGCGTACGTCTATTACATCCAGGAGCCTGCACCGAAAGCGACCACGACGGACGGCGCGGCGCTGTTCCAAGCCAACTGTGCGGTGTGCCACGGCGAGGACGCCACCGGAGGCGTCGGCCCGAACCTCACGGTCGAATTCCAGAGGAACACGGAGGAGATGGTGGGAGAGATCATCCGCGGCGGACGCATCAACTACAACCGGCCGTCGATGCCGTCGTGGGCGTTCCTCGGCGACGACGCGGTGGACGCGCTCGTGCAGTTCCTGAAGAGCATCCAGCGGGTGCCGGTCCGATGATCCGCGCCGTCGTTTCCTACATTCCGCTCCTCGCGCTCGAAGGAGAGCCGAAGGGCTGGGGCGCGATCGCGTTCGTGCTGTGGTGGGTCGGCATGCTCATGGGCACCACGTACGTGCTGCTGTGGGCGATCTACGGCGCGAAGCAGGCGCTGCACGTCGCGATGGCCGCCACGTGGGGCTTCATGATCCTGTACTCGGCGATCTGGCTGTTCGGTGCGCCGGGCACACCCCCCGGCACCGGCCCCCGCGGTCGCGAGCCTGCATGGGTGCCGTTCCTCGCG
>JBIOWR010000278.1:0-4310 GCA_044868775.1 Actinomycetota bacterium | reverse complement strand
AGCCGGGCATCGCGGCCGGCAGGATCACGTGCCGGTACGAGGAGATGCCGCGCGCACCGAGCACGCGGCCGGCGCGCAGCAGTATCGGAGGGATGTTGTCGACGCCGGAGATCAGGCCGTTCGCGATCGACGGTGCGGCTCCCAGCACGACGACGAACAAGATCGCGCTCTCGCTCGGCTGGAACAGCAACGTCGCGAGCGGAAACCACGCGATCGACGGCATCGTTTGCAGGCCGGTGATGAGCGAGCCGAACGCGGAGCGCGCGACGCGCACGCGCGCGACCACGATGCCGAGCGCCGTCCCCAGCACGAGCGCGAGCGTGTAGCCGGTCAGCGCGCGGCGCAGCGTGGTGCGAATCGCGAACGGCAGGTCGGGTCCGCTCAAGTCGCCGAACAAGCGCGAGAACACCGCGCCCGGCCCGGGCAGCACGTACGCCGGGCGCCACGCCGCCCACACCAGCGCTTGCCACGCGAGCAGCACGATGGCGGCGGCGGCGAGCTTCGGCCACAAGCTGCGCCACACGCGCTCGATGCGTGCGCGTCGCGGGGCGGCGGCGGTGTCGAGCGCGTCGAGACCGGCAAGCTCCTCGTCGATGACGTCGAAGTCAGCGCGCGACTCCGTGACGGCGCACCTCCTCTCGCAAGCGGTTCGTGATCGTGCCGGCGAGCTGCGAGACCTCCGCCGACTCGATGCGGCGCGGGCGCTCGATGTCGACGACGAACTCCTCCGCGACGCGCCCGGGACGGCTCGTCAGCAACAGCACGCGATCGCCGAGGCGCACGGCTTCGCGCACGTTGTGGGTGACGAAGATGACGGTGAAGCCGGTGTCGCGCCACAGCCGCTCCAGCTCGTCGTGCAAAGTGTCGCGCGTCATCGCGTCGAGCGCTCCGAACGGCTCGTCCATGAGCAAGATCTCCGCCTGCTGCGCGAGCGCGCGGGCGATTGCGACACGCTGGCGCATACCGCCCGACAGCTCGTGCGGGCGCTTGCGCGCAAACCCGTTCAGGTGCACCAGCCCCAGCAGCGCGTCGATCGTCTCGCGCCGATGCGCGCGCGGGATCCCGCGCAGCTTCAGCGCCAGCTCCACGTTGTGCTCGACGGTCAGCCACGGGAACAGGGCGCCTTCCTGGAAGAGCAGCCCGGTCTTTCCTCCGCGAATCTCCACGGTTCCCGCGGACGGCTTGTCGAGCCCGGCCACGAGGTTGAGCAACGTCGACTTACCGCATCCGGATGCGCCGACGAGACACAGGAACTCTCCGAGCCGCACGTCGAGGTCGATGTCGTCGAGTGCGTGCACCCGCTCGACGCCCGCGCCGAACGTCTTGGAGACGCCGCGCAGGCGCACGGCGGCGCCGTCGGCGGCGACGCTCGCTTCGAGCGGCTCGATCGTGCGCGTCATGTCGCGTCGATCCGTGGCTTGCCGAGCGAGGTCAGCACTTCGTTCAGCACGGTCAGGTCGGCGATGCCGTCGAGCGACGTACTCGTTTCGAGGAGGCCGAGCTTCGCCGCGTTGCTCGCGGAGGTACGCAACGTGGTGACGAGCGGGTCGAGCGTGAACGTCAGCGTGCTCCATGCACGATCGACGACGGCGGGGAGCAGGCGCTTGCCGGTGATCTTCGCGATCGCATCGCCGATCACGGTCTCGGCCTCGTCGCGCTCCGTGTTGACGAAGTCGATCGCCTCCACGTGTCCTTCGATGAGCTTGCGTACGACGGCTGCGTTGCTTCGCAAGTATTCGGTGCGAACGAGCAGCAGCGTCGTGGCGTAGCGTCCGCCCGGCCACAGCGATCGCTCGTCGACGAGGACGTGGCCACCGCCCTCGACGATCAAGCGGCTCGCCCATGGTTCGGGCACCCATGCGCCGTCGATCGCTCCCGATCGAAATGTCTCCAGGGTCTGCGCGTTCTCTTGCGCGAGCACCGATACGTCGCCGCCGCCTGTGAGCGTGTTGGTGAGCCGTTGCCGGGCCAGCCACGTGCGCAGCGCGACGTCTTGGGTGTTGCCGCGTTGCGGCGACGCGAGCTTCTTTCCTTTGAGGTCGGCGACGGTCACGATCGACGGCTTCACGATGAGGAACGCGCCGCCGGAGGTCGCGCCCGCGACGACGCGCACGGCCTCGCCTTTCGAACGCGTGTAGGCGTTGATCGCCGGGTTCGGTCCGACGAACGCGGCGTCGATCGCTCCGGAGAACAGCGCCTGCACGGCCTCCGGGCCGGCGTTGAAGATCGACGTCTGGAGCTTGGTCGTACCGAGGTGGCGTTGGAGGATGCCCGCGTGAATCCCGGCGACCGCCGGCGCATGGGTGAGGTTCGCAAAGTAGCCGAGCCTCAGCCGGTGCGGTGTGCCGGCGGACGAGGCGGAGCACGCCGCGAGCAGCGCGGTCGCAACGACGACCGAGGCGAGGAAACGAAGGCGGCGGAGCGGCATGGAATCGGGACCTCCCGGCGTTCTAGGGGTGAAAACGGGCGGCGCCCGCGGCAACACGACATCGCCTCGCGCCACCAAAACCGCAGGCCAGAGCCATTTCCAAGGTTTCCCCTATGAACACAGTGTAAAAGAGTGTAAGTGGGGAGGCCGCAGCGAGGCAAATCTTTTCGCAGGTACGCTGGGCGCGGCCGCGCGACGCGGGACGCGGTGGGAACGCGGGAGGAGTGAGCGCGACGAACCCGGGACTGAAGGACTCGCTGTTCCGCCTATGGACGGGCGCGCACGAGACCGTGTTTCGCGCGTCGTCCGGCCGCTTGCTCTCGCGCGCGGCAGGGATGCCGGTGCTGATGCTCACCACGATCGGACGCAAGAGCGGCAAGCCCCGCACGACCATGCTCACGTCGCCGGTGCAAGACGGCGACACGGTCGTCATCGTCGCGTCGTACGGCGGCGATGCGCGGCATCCGTCGTGGTTCGTCAACCTGCGCGCGAACCCGGACGTCGAGGTGTTGATGAACGGCTCCACGAAGAAGATGCGAGCGCGCATCGCCACTCCTGAAGAAAAGGAGTCGCTCTGGCCGCGCGTCACCGATGCATATCGCGGCTACGGCTCCTATCAACGCCGCACCGACCGCGACATCCCGCTCGTCTTCCTCGAACCGAGGGCATAACCGCTCAAGCCAAGGACGAAACGTTGCGCACGCACGCTGTTTCTGTGGCAGGGTAGGCGCCGTGACCGAGAGCGCCGTCGTCGTGCGTGGACTCAAGAAGCGGTTCGGCGAGGTCGTTGCCGTTGACGGCATCGACTTCGAGGTGCCGGCCGGAACCGTCTTCGGGCTACTCGGCCCGAACGGTGCCGGCAAGACGACGACGATTCGGATTCTCTCCACGATCTTGAAGCCCGACGAAGGCAGCGCGATCGTGCTGGGCAAGGACGTGTCGAAGAATCCCGGCGACGTGCGGTACTCCATCGGTCTCGCCGGTCAGTTCGCGGCGGTCGATCCCAACCTCACCGGTCACGAGAACCTCCGGCTCATCGGAAAGCTCACGCATCTGCCGCGCGACCAGCAGGGCCCGCGCGCCACGGAGCTGCTCGGTCGATTCGGGCTGTCTGAAGCCGCCGATCGCCCGGTGCGCACCTACTCCGGCGGCATGCGGCGACGGCTCGACCTCGCCGCCGCGCTCGTGCACCGGCCCGCGGTGCTGTTCCTCGACGAGCCCACCACCGGCCTCGACCCGCACAGCCGGCGCGAGCTGTGGGAGATGATTCGGGAGCTCGTCGCCGACGGCACGACGGTGTTGCTGACGACGCAGTACCTCGAAGAGGCCGACATCCTCGCGAGCAAGGTCGCGGTGATCAACAACGGCCGCGTGATCGCGCTCGATACGCCGGCTGAGCTGAAGGGTCGTCTCGGCGCAACCGTGATCGAGATGACCTTCGAGCGCGCTGCCGACGCCGAGGACGCCGAGAAGGTGCTCGCCGGATCGAACCTCGAGCGCGAAGGCGCGGTGATTCGCGTCGCGTCGGACGGTCCGCGCGCGCTGATGGGCGTGTTGCGCTCGCTCGACGCCAAGGACATGGCGCCGGCGTCGCTCACCGTGCGCGACCCGAGCCTCGACGACGTGTTCCTCGCGCTCACCGGCCGCCACGCGGAAGGATTCCAAGAGAAGGAGAACGCGTGACCACAGTTGCTGCGAGCGTTCCCCGCCGCTCGCCGACGCGCGCGATCGAGGATGGCTTCGCCGTGACGTGGCGCAACCTGATCGCGTACCGGCGCGTGCCGCAGCTCGTGGTGTTCTCCACGATCCAGCCGGTGATCTTCGTCATCATGTTCCGGTACGTGTTCGGCGGCGCGATACCGGTGAGAGGCATTCGCTACGT
>JBIOWR010000277.1:0-9718 GCA_044868775.1 Actinomycetota bacterium | reverse complement strand
TGCGAGCTGGAGTCGGCGCGATCGTTCGTGTACCAGATGGCGTCGCTGATCGACGACGGCGCCGACGGCCGCCGCGAGGCGGCGGCGGCGAAGCTCGTTGCGACGGAGATGGTCGCCCGAGTGTCGGATCGCGCGATCCAGGTGTACGGCGGCAACGGGTTGATGACGGAAAGCGGGATCGAGCCGTACTGGCGCGAGGTGCGCGCGATGCGCCTGTACGAAGGCACCAGCGAAATCCTGCGCACGAACATCGCGAAGACGCTCGGCCTGCCGTCGTGACCCCGCGGCTCGCCGCGTTCGTCACGCCGGGCCGCTCGCTCGACCAAGCGATCGAGCGCGTGCTCGTTGCCGAGCGGCTCGGGTACGAAGCGGTGTTCGACACGCACATCGCAAGCCGCGACGGGTTGATGACGCTCGCCGCGTACGCGCAGGCGACCAGTCGCATCAAGCTCGGCACCGGCGTGCTGCCGTGCTTTCCCCGCCACCCGGTGTCGCTCGCGATCGAAGCAGCGACGCTCGACGAGATGTCCGGAGGCCGCCTCATCCTCGGCATCGGCCCGTCGCACCAGATCACGATGGAGACGTGGTACGGCATCGAGATGCGCAAGCCGCTCACGCGCATGAAGGAATACGTCTCGATCCTGCGGCAGATCTTCACGACCGGCAGCGCGCAGCTGAGCGGTGAGTTCTATCGGGTGTCGTTCGCCTTCATGGGCTACGAGGCGCGCAAGGATCTTCCGATCATGGTGTCGGCGCTTGCGCCGAACATGCTGACGTGGGCGGGCGAGGCTACGGAGGGAACGATCTTGTGGGGCTGCCTCCCGACGTACATTCGCCAGACGGTCACGCCGACGATCGGCGCGGCGGGGCGCGACGCGGACGTCGTGGCCGCGATCCCCACGTCGCTGACCACGAACGTCGAGGCTGCGTACGAGGCGTTCCGCAAGGAGTTCTTCACCTACATGATGCTGCCGTTCTACCGGCGCGCGATCGCGGGCGCGGGTTACGAGGCGGAGATCGACGCGTTCGACAGAGCCAACGCGTCCGGTGATCGCGCCGGCGCGCTCGCGGCGATGAGCGATCGCATGCTCGCGGAGTTCACGGCGTTCGGGGACGCCGACACGATCCGCGCCAAATACAAGGAATATCGCGACGCGGGCGTGACGCTTCCCGGCGTCGGCGTTCTCACGAGCGGCGACGGGTTCGCCGGCTACGAAGCAACGCTCGAGGCGGCGATCGCGTAGATGCTCGCGGTTCGCTTCATCGGCGTCGGCAAGCCGCTCGAGGTGACCGATGTTCCGGTGCCGAACCCCGGCCCAGGAGAGGTACGCGTGCGCGTCGCAGCGTGCGGCGTGTGCGCGTCGGATCTCCATGTGTTCGACGGATCGTTGCCGACGCGCACGCCGCCGCCGGTGACGCCCGGACACGAGCCGGCCGGCGTCATCTCCGCGATCGGCGACGGCGTCACCGCGTGGCGCGAAGGCGACCGCGTCGTGATGTTCGCCGGCAAGGCGTGCGGCCAATGCAACTCGTGCACGGCGAGCGGCGCTCCCGACGATTGCTTGTTCCCGCTGACGATGGGCGTCGACTACGACGGCGCGTGGGCCGAGGAGGTCGTCGTCCCCGCGTACTGTCTCGTGCGGCTGCCGGAGAGCGTGCCGTTCGAGATCGGCGCCATCCTGTGCGACGCGGTCGGAACGCCGTACAACGCCGTCGTCGAGACCGGCGCGGTGCGCCCCGGTGAGCGCGTCGCGATTTTCGGCGTCGGAGGCCTCGGCACGCACGCGGTGCAGATCGCGCGGATGGCCGGCGCGTCTCTCGTTATCGCGGTCGATCCGATCCCCGCCGCGCGCGAACGCGCGCTCGCACTGGGCGCCGACGTTGCGTTCGAGCCGGACGGAGCGCCGGCTGCGATCCGCGGCGTGACGAACGGCGAGGGCGTCGAGGTCGCGTTCGATTTCGTGGGAGCGAACGCGGTGATGAAGAGCGCGGTCGCGTCGCTTGCGCGACGCGGGCGCGCGGTCGTGGTCGGCGTCAGCGGCGAGCCCATCAAGCTCGGTCCCGCGATCACGTTCGCTTATTTCCAAACGAGTCTTTTGGGGTCGTACGGCTACACCCGAAAGCAGCTCGAGACGCTGGTGCGGCTGACCGAGTCCGGCCGCCTCGACCTCCACCGGTCGATCTCCGCCAAGCTCCCCATGGAGCAGGCCGAAGAGGCGGTCAGGATGCTTCGGACAAAGGAGAATGACCCCGTTCGCATCTTGCTGGTTTCCGGGGATTCGTCCTCGGCCTGACCTGCTGCTTCAGGCAGGACTCCTCTGCTCCGGCGCTGAATTCCCTATTCCTCGGGACCCGACCCATTGTGGGGAATAGCGTTGAGGCGATTGACCCGGAAGCACAAGTCCACGGCGTGGTTCGTGGGCTTTCTGCTGCTCGCGACTGCAATGTCGGCGATCGCTGAGCCTCCGGTGGTCGAGAATGCATTCGCGATCGATCGATTTACCGCGACCGGCAAGACCGACACTGGATTCTTCGTCAGCTTCCAGGATCAATCGCTGATCGAAACCGGGTTCGAAGTGCAATGGAAGCTCGACAGCCAAGACGACGGCGCGTGGCAGGACGTCGGTGACCTGCCCCCGCGCAATAATCCTCCGCAAATAACCGGCACCGCTCCTTCACTTTCCGCCGAGCTTCTTCCCGAAGTCTGTCCGGCGCAGATTCCGACGCAGGAAATTCTGGACTTCCGCGGCCGCGCGAAGGTGACGCACGACACGGACGTTCCCGAGTCGGCGGACCTCGTCAACGGCGCGTGGAAAGAAGACATTGCGCTCGCGGGACCGTGCCCGCCGACGAACGTAGCCGTGACGCTCGCCGGTTCGTATCCGAAGATCACGTGGGTGAACGATCCTCTTCCGGATAGCTTGAAGAAAGAACATTGGATCTACCGCTCGACGAACCGCAACATCGTCGGCAGCGGGCAGCCGATCAAGCGCGTCCTGCTGAGCCAACCGTCCGAGTTCATCGACACGGAAGCGCCGCGCGGAACGAAGGTGTACTACCTCGTCGCGGCGGCTCGCCAAAAGGCGATCGGCACGCACCTGGAAGAAAGCACGTCGCCGGCCGACACGATCGGCGAGATCGACGTCCCGGGCACCAACCCGACGCCCACGCCTACGGGCACGGGTGGACCGACGTTCGACCCGCCGACGAACCTCGTCGCGCAGCTCATCGGCACGTCGCAAGCGAAGCTGACGTGGGTGGACAACTCCACAACGGAGGACGGCTTCTTCATCGACTTCGGCAAGGACTCGTGCGCGTGCGACATGCGGTACGTCCTCGCGTCGCCCAACACGACGCAGTACACCCAGAACGGATTGCCCCAAGACGCGACGCGCTTCTATCGCGTGCGCGCATATCGAAACTCCGACAGCGCGATCACCGATCCGTCGAACCTCGCGTGGGTCGACACGCCTCCGACCGCGCCGACGAACTTGCGCAAGGACGCCGCGACGAACACGTACGTCGACTTGCGATGGAACGACAACTCGTTCACCGAGGACGGCTTCCGCGTCGAGTACTGCAATGGCAACTGCGGCGACAGCATGCCGTGGAACTTCCTCGGCAACGTGACGGCCAACCAGGTGACGTTCCGCGACGGAACCGTGACCGGGAACCTGACGCGCTCGTATCGGGTCTTCGCCACCAAGGGCCTGTTGCTCAGCGCGCGATCGAACATCTTGGTCGTCACGACGCCGCCCGCGCCGCTCAACCCACCGATCAACCTGGTGGCGTCGCAGATACCGAACGATGCGCATCGCCTCAGCCTTGCGTGGACGAACAACGACCCGGACACGCAGTCGTACCGCATCGAGTACGCGTCGGTGCCGGCCGGTCCGTGGGGAACGCTCGCGACCGGCGTGGGCGTGACCAGCTACATCGATGACTTCGCGCTCAACGCCGGCCAGCAGCGCTGCTACCGCGTGCGCGGGTTCAACATGGCGCTCGGCTCGTCGGACCCGTCGAACGTCTCGTGCGCGCAGACCGCCGGGGCACAGGTGCCGATCGACCCGACGAACCTCACCGGCGTCGCGCTGGACAGCGCGCGCATCAAGCTGACGTGGACCGACAACGCCACGAACGAGGACGGCTTCAAGGTCTATCGCTCCACGAACGGCGGCCAGTCGTATCTGTTGTGGAAGACGCTCACGAACACCGATCCCGCGCTGGGATTCTGTGGAGGGTCGTGCCGCACGCACACCGTCACCGGCCTCTACCCCGGCACCCCGTACACTTTTAAGGTCACCGCCTACAACCAGGACGGCGAGTCCGGTCCCACAAACGCCGTCACCGTGACGACGCTCGGACCGCCGATGCCGGTGTGGATCAACCCGAGCCCCGACAACCAGGGCTTCACCGAGGACGGCGAGCCGCTCAACGACTCCGTGTACACGTGCGTGATCAACGGAAAGGCGGAGGGCGTCGGCGTGGACTTCGTGAGGGTGCGCGTGTTCGACACCGTGCAGGGTGTGTTCCTCGCCGATCCGGCGCTCGCGCCGGTGAACGCGACGACGCACGAGTGGTCGATCACGTGGCAGCAGTACAACTTCAACCCCGGCCGCTACAACCTCGTCGCGTACTCGCGCGTGATCGTCGACGGCTTGCCGGTGTGGTCGCAGCCCGCGTACATCAACGGCTGGCTGATCCCGGCCGACCACGCGCCCTGCCCGATCACCGACCCATAGCGCGTTACTGCTCGTCCGATACCAGCTGCTCCCGCGCGGCGGCCGCAGCTTCTGCGTAGATGTCTTTGAGCGCGCGGCCGGTCTCGCGCGCGAGCGCCACGCAGTCGGAGTATTCGGGAGCGACGCCGACGGCGCGGCCGGACATGCGGCTCACTTTCACGCGAACGTGCCCGCCCTCGACGGCAACCGCAATGATCTCGCGCGGCAGCGCCCACTTCTCGACCGGGCGCCGGCGCAATCCGATCGTCGTCGTCTCGGTGAAGATCACGTCGCGCAGGGCGCGCTCGTCGGCGGGTCCGCACAACACGTGCAACGTTGCCGCCGGACGGCCGCGCTTCATCACGATCGGTGTGATCCACACGTCCTGCGCTCCCGCGGAGAACAGCCGGTCGAACACGTGCTCGTAGATCTCCGGGTTCATGTCGTCGATGTTCGCTTCGATGACGACCGCTGTCAGGGCGCGCTGCTCCGACTCCTCGGTGATTTCCTCGCCGACGATCAAGCGCAGCACGTTCGGGATCTCCAATTCGCGTGACCCTGCGCCGTACCCAACCGCTTGAATCCTGATCGTCGGCAGGTCGCCGAACGTGGCGCGCCCGCCGGCGAGGATCGCCGCGCCGGTGGGCGTCGTCAGCTCGGTGGGGATGCCGCGCGAGTACAGCGGCGCTCCCTTCAGCAACTCTACGACGGCCGGCGCGGGCACGGGAAAGACGCCGTGATCGGTGCGCACCATGCCCATGCCGGTTGCGACCGGCGACGAGCGAACCTGCTCGACGCCGAGGTATTCGAGCCCGATCGCCGAGCCGACGATGTCCACGATGGTGTCCACCGCGCCCAGCTCATGGAACGGAACGTGCGCGATGTCCTTGCCGTGCACGCGCGCTTCGGCTTCGGCCAGCAACCGGAACGCTTCGAGCGCGTACGACTTCGCGCGCGGCGGGAGGTCCGCTTGCTCGAGCATCGCGCGCACGCTCGCGTACGTGCGAAACACTCCGGTCTCGCCCGCGCGCACCTTCACCGCGACGGCGCTCAAGCTCATGCGCTCGACGCGTTGCGCCTCGACGTCGAACGGCTCCAGCGGGAGCTTGCCGAGCGGCGACGTGATCGCCTCGAGCGGAACTCCCGCGTCGATGAGCGCGCCGAGCGTCATGTCGCCGGCGATACCGCTGAAGCAGTCGAAGTATGCGATGAACGTCATGCGCTCTCCCTGCTCGCGAGAATTCTCGCCGCCATGACCGCTGCGCCGAACCCGTTGTCGATGTTCACCACGCCCACACCGGGCGCACACGCGTTGAGCATCGTGAGCAACGCGGCGAGGCCTTGGAACGACGCGCCGTATCCCACGCTCGTCGGCACGGCGATCACCGGCGCGGGCGTCAATCCCGCAACCACGCCCGGCAACGCGCCGTCCATGCCGGCGATGACGATGACCGCGTCGGCTGCGCGCACGCGGTCCTGCACGGCGAGCAACCGGTGCACGCCGGCGACGCCGACGTCGAAGATCTCCTCGACCTTGAGCGCGAGCGACGACGCCGTCGCGATCGCTTCCTCCGCGATCGGCAAGTCGGCGGTGCCCGCCACCACGACCGCAATCGTTCCGCGCGGCGCCTCGTCAGACGCGCGCAGCACGATCGTGCCGGAGCGCTCGTGGAATACCGCGCCGGGCTCGAGCTCGCGCACGCGTTCGAACGCTTCCACGGTCGTCTTGGTCACGAGGATCGGAGCGCCGGGACCGGCCAGCAACGACGTAGCGATCTCGCGAATCTGCTCCGGCGTCTTGCCCGGACCGAAGATCACCTCGGGCAGGCCGGTGCGCAACGCGCGATGCGTGTCGACGCGCGCAAAGCCGAGGTCGTCGGAGGGCAGCCGCGACAGCCGTTCGGCGGCTTCCTGCGGCGAGATCGCGCCGCGCCGGACGGCGTCGAGCAGCGTTTCGAGGGAGCGCCGGTCCACGGGCGGGATTGTAGCGGGAACGCAGGCGCCTCCATCCTCCAAAGGCTGCGCCGCTATACTCGCGGCGGTGATCCTCGAACCCGATGTAGCGCAAATCGTGGCGATTTCGGCCGCCGGCGTGGCGGTGCTCTCGGTCGCGCTCGCGGTCGGCGCCAACGCGCGCCTGTCGCGCGTTCGGCGCGGCATCCGCGCGATCCAGGGCGCGGCCGTGCGAGGCGAGATGGTGCTCCCCGCGGAGGATCTCGTGAAGCAAGTCGACGCGATCCAGAACGAGTTCGCAACGCTGCGCGATGCCATCATGCGATCGGTGCAAGGCGTGGGCGTCGTGCGCTTCGATGCGTTCGAGGACATGGGAGGTCATCTGTCGTTCTCCGCGGCGCTGCTCGACGGTCACGGAGACGGCGTCGTGCTCACCTCGATCAACGGCCGCCAGGAGACGCGCATCTACGCGAAGCCGGTGGTCGGCGGTTCGAGTCAGCACAACCTGTCGGAAGAAGAGCAGGAAGCGATCCGCCGCGCGCTGGCGGCGCGGTGAGCGGCATGCGTATCGGATACCTCGGTCCTCCCGGCACGTTCACCGAAGAAGCGTTGCTGAGCTTGCCGGAGTCGGACGGCGCCGACCTCACGCCGCTGTCCACGGTGCCCGACGTCATCGACGCCGTCGAGCGCGGCGAGCTCGACCTCGGCATGGTGCCGATCGAGAACTCGATCGAAGGATCGGTGAACGTCACGCTGGATGCGCTGGCGTTCTCGACGCGCGCGGTGTCGATCGTGCGCGAGTCGGTGCGCCCGATCCGTCACGCGCTGCTCGCGAAGCGCGGCGTGACCCTGGAGCAGATCACCGACGTCGTGTCGCACCCGCACGCAACCGCGCAGTGCCGCACGTTTCTCGGCGCTCGGTTGCCGAGCGCGCAGGTGCACGCGGCGAACTCCACCGCGGAAGCCGCCGGGCTCGTCGCGTCCGCCGTGCAGAAGACGTGGGCCGCGATCGGAACGCCGCTCGCCGCGAAGCTGTACGGGTTGAACGTCGTCGCCGAGAACATCGAGGATCGCGACGAGAACTCCACGCGGTTCGTGCTCCTGGGCCACGCACCGGCGTCGCCGACGGGCAACGACAAGACGTCGGTCGTGTGCTTCATCGAAAAGGACCGCCCCGGCTCGCTGCTTGCGATCCTGCACGAGTTCAGCGACCGCGACATCAACTTGTTGAAGCTCGAATCGCGCCCGACGAAGCAACGCCTCGGCGAGTACTGCTTCTTCATCGACATGGAGGGACACGCGGGCCAGCCTCCGGTGAGCCACGCGTTGCACTCGCTCTCCACGAAGATCTTGGAGGTGAAGCTGCTCGGGTCGTACCCGCGCGCCGTCGATGCTTGACCTCAAGATGATCCGGGAGGAGCGCGTCCGCGTCGCCGCCGCGCTCGCGCGTCGCGGCTTCGACGTTGCCCTGCTCGGCGAGGCGATCGCGCTCGACGCGCAACGCCGCCAAGCACAGACATCCGTGGACACCGCCCGCGCGGAGCAGAAACGCTTGTCCAAAGAGGTGCCGTCGCTGCAGGGCGACGAGAAGCAAACGCTGCTGTCGAAGCTCAAGGGGTTGAGCGACGACGTGGCCGGGGCGGAGAGGCGAGAGTCGGAGTTGGGCGTGCGGTTGCGCGAGCTGCTCTTGCGCATCCCGAACCTGCCCGACGAGGCCGCTCCGGCCGGCGCGACCGACGACGACAACGTGGAGCTTCGCACCTGGGGGTTGCCGCCCGCGTTCGACTTCACGGTGCGCGATCACGTCGAGATCGGCACGTCGCTGGACATCATCGACATCGATCGCGGCGTGCGCACCAGCGGCTCGCGCTTCTACTACCTCAAAGGGCAAGCGGTTCTCCTGGAGATGGCGCTCGTTCGCTACGCGCTCGACGTGTTGCAGAAGAACGGCTTCACGCCGGTGATCCCGCCCGTGCTCGTGCGTCGCGAGGCGATGGAGGGAACCGGTTTCCTGCCCACCGACGAGCAGCAGATCTATCGCTTGCCCGACGACGAGCTGTATCTCGTGGGCACCTCAGAGGTGCCGCTCGCCGCGTTGCACATGGACGAGTTCATCGAGCTCGACGCGCTGCCGCTGCGCTACTGTGGAATCTCGACGTGCTTCCGCCGCGAAGCCGGCACGTACGGCAAGGACACACGCGGCATCTTCCGCGTGCACCAGTTCGACAAGGTGGAGATGTTCTCGTTCACGTCTCCTTCGCAGTCACGTGACGAGCACGACTTCTTGCTGTCGATGCAAGAGGAGATCCTCCAGGGTCTCGAGATCCCGTACCGCGTCGTGAACATCGCGGCCGGCGAGCTCGGCGCATCGGCGGCGAAGAAGTACGACTGCGAGGCGTGGCTACCCGGCCAGGCCGACTACCGCGAGCTGACGTCGTGCTCGAACTGCACCGACTACCAAGCACGCCGGCTGAACTGCCGTGTGCGCACGTCGGACGGGCCCGTGTTCGTGCACACCCTGAACGGCACCGCGATCGCCGTCGCTCGAACGATCATCGCATTGCTCGAGACGCACCAGAAAGCCGACGGCGGCGTGCACATCCCTCACGCGTTGCGCCACTGGTTCGGCCACCACGACATCCGCGGCGAGGGCGCCCTCTAACGCTGATAGCCTTTTCCCCCGGAGGGCTACGGTAATTGGCAACCGGGCGGTCTTGAAAACCGCTGAGCCGCTGAGAGGTGGCATGGGGGTTCGAGTCCCTCGCCCTCCGCTCGATGACGCGTTTACTGACGTGGAACATTCACGGGGCGCGCGACGCGTCGCTCGCGCGCATCGCCGATGAGATAAGGACGCACGCACCCGACGTCGCGTGCCTGAACGAAGTTCGCCGCGGTGGCGGCGAGCGGCTCGGGAAGATGCTCGGGATGCGTGCGTACGAAGCGATGTGTTTCATCGGGCCGTACGGGAACGCGATTCTGACCGGCGAACCCGGGGCGCGCTTCGAGCGTCTGCACTTCGCCGGCGTGCGCCGGGTGGACCGGCG
>JBIOWR010000276.1:0-12416 GCA_044868775.1 Actinomycetota bacterium | reverse complement strand
TCAATCTTTGGTGACCCATGATCGCCATGGCGCGTCGGCCCAAAGTCCCGACGCGGCAGGACACAGCGTCGTTTCGCGCTAGTTCGCCACGATGCGCACGCCGCGCGTCGCGCTCTCGCCCAGCGAGCCGAGCACGTCGCGCACCGCGCCGTGCCCCGGAATCACAGCCTCGGGAGCGATCTCGGCGAGCGGCACGAGCACGAACGCGCGCTCCGCCATTCGCGGATGCGGCACGACGAGGTCGCCGTCGGCGACCTGCTCGTCGCCGAGCACGACGTCGATGTCGATGGTGCGCGGGCCGTTGCGCTCCTCGCGCGAGCGGTCCCTGCCCAGCGCGGTTTCGACCGCCGCCGTTCGCTCGAACAGCTGGCGCGCGCCGAAGGGCACGTCCACCTCCACGATTTGATTGAAGAAGTCCGGCTGGCCGGGCGGTCCGCCGACCGGGTCGGTCTCGTATACGCGCGACCGGCGCACGATGCGTGCGTCGCGCTCGCTCAGCGCGGTGCAAGCGGCTTCGAGGTTGGCGGCGCGATCGCCGAGGTTCGATCCCAGCGAGAGATAGAACCTCAACGCAAGTCGTACGGCCCGAGGTCCGAGCGCGAGCGGCTGATCTCCACGGCGACCTCGTCGACCTCTTCGGGGAGCGGCACTTCCGGCTTCGACACGCGCACCCATACGTCGAGCACGCGATAGTTCGACAGCAACGCGCGCGCGATGCGATCCGCGAGCGTTTCGAGGAGCTGGAAGGACTCGCCGACGACGATCTTGGAGACGACGCCCACGACCTCTTCGTAGTCGAGCGTCGACCCGAGGTCGTCCGCTGCCGACGCGGCGCGCGTGTCCAGGCGCGCGGCGAGGCTCACGACGATGGGCTGCTCGCGCTCGCGCTCCTCGGCCGTGACACCGTGATGGCCGCGCAGCTTCAGCCCGCGTACCTCGACGAGATCGGTCCCCTGCTCGCTCATCTCACCCCCGGCTCCACGGCGGTCGAGACCGCCTCCACCATTCGTATCACACGCCGCATCGCCGCGACGTCGTGGACGCGCACCATCGCCGCGCCTTCCGTCACCGCAAGGGCAACGGTGGCCGCGGTTCCTTCGAGGCGCTCCTCGACGGGGAGATCGTCCAGCACCTTCCCGATAAAGCTCTTTCGCGAAGTTCCCGCGACGACCGGGAAGCCGAGGCAGCGAAGCTCGCGCAGGCGCCGCAGCAGCACGAGGTTGTGCTCGACGAGCTTTCCGAAGCCGAAGCCGGGATCGATCATGATGCGCTCGCGTTGCACGCCCGCATCGAGCGCGGCGCGCGCGCGATCGTCGAGGTACACGGCGATCTCTCCGACGACGTCGTCGTACTGCACGTCGGTTTGCATCGTGCGCGGCTCTCCGCGCATGTGCATCAGCACGATCGGTGCGTTGCGCTCCGCGACGAGCTGCAACATGCGGGCGTCGTGCGTCCCGGCGGAGACGTCGTTGACGATCTGCGCGCCGGCGTCGAGCGCGGCTTGGGCGACGTCCGCTTTCATGGTGTCGACGCTCACCGGAACCGCAACCTTGCCCGCAAGCGCCTCGACCACCGGCACGAGCCTCTGCATCTCGTCCTGTGCGCTCACCGCGTGCGCGCCGGGACGCGTCGACTCCGCGCCCACGTCGAGCACGTCCGCACCCTCCTCGGCGAGCGCGATCCCGTGCGCGATCGCGGCGCCGGCATCGAGGTACTTGCCTCCGTCGCTGAACGAGTCCGGCGTGACGTTCACGATGCCCATGACGTGCACGCGTTGCGACAGCGCCAGCGTGGTCCGGCCGTCCGGGAGCGGCACGTCGTGCGCGGGCTCGCCCCAGCGCGCGAGCGCGTACGAGATCGCGCCGAACAGCTCTCGTTGCGCGGGATCGTCCTTCAACGCGCGCAGCGCGCCGGCGAGTCGCGCGGGGTCGGCCGAGAGCGCGATGCGGTCGCCCTCACAAATGGCGATCACTCCGTGCCGTTCGAGGTACGCGACCACGTCGCGCGCGTTCGCAAGCCCATCGAACCCACCGAGCCCATCGACCCCTTCGACCACGAGCGCGCGCGACGGGTACGCGCGGGAGAGGCGCGCCGCGCTCTCGCCCGCCCACGGCAGCGCGGACGCGAGGTCTCGCATACCGGTTGCGGAGAGAACGCGCGCGCGAAGCACCGGCGTGCGTGCGTCAGCGCGGCGCGCGCGCGAGCGTGAGCGCTTCCGCGCGCAACGCTGGATCGTCGCGGAACGCTCCGCGGACCTCGGTGGTGACGGTGATCGTTCCGGGAGCTTGCGCTCCGCGCATCGTCATGCAGAGGTGCTCGGCTTCCGCGAGCACGAACACGCCGCGCGGCGCCAGCGCATTCTCCAGCGCGTCGGCGGCCTCGGCGACGAGCCGCTCCTGGACGGTGAGCCGGCGCGAAAGCACTTCCACCAGGCGCGCGAGCTTCGACAGCCCGCAGATGCGTCCGTCGGCGCCGGGCAGGTACGCCACCGCGGCCTTGCCGACGAACGGCAGCAGGTGGTGCTCGCACAGCCCGTACAGCGGGACGTCGCGCACCATGATCAGGCCTTCGCCGCGCTCTCCCGGCAACGCCTCGAGCACCGACGCGGCGTCGACGCCGGTGCCGGAGAGAAGCTCTTGCAAGGACTCGGCGACGCGGCGTGGCGTCTCGTTCAGGCCGGTGCGCGACGGATCCTCGCCGAGGGCGGCCAACAACGCGCGGACTGCGTCTTCGACCGTGCTCAAGAACTACGCCTCGCCGCGCTGCGTGCCCCGGCTGCGCGTGGTCTTGCGCGGCGTGGGGTGCGGCGCCAGGACCTTGGGAGCCCCGCGGCTGCCGTTGAAGCTGCGCGGCGCGCGCTTCTTCACAGGCTTCAGCAGGTCGACGAGCTCTTCCTTCTCCACCGTCTCCTTGTCGAGCAGCACCTGCACCACCTTGTCCATCACCGCGCGGTACTCGGCGAGGATCTCCCACGCCTCGCCGTGCGCCTCGTCGATCAGGCGGCGGATCTCCTTGTCGACCTCGAACGCGATCGAGTCGGAGTAGTCCTGGTGGGTCTGGAAGTCGCGGCCGAGGAACACTTCCTGCTGCTTCTGACCGAGCGTGAGCGGGCCGAGCTTGTCGCTCATGCCGTACTCGGTGACCATCTGGCGCGCGATCTTCGTCGCGCGCGAGATGTCGTCGCCGGCGCCGGTGGTCGGGTCCTCGAACACCATCTCCTCCGCGACGCGTCCGCCGAGTAGCATCGCGAGCTGGTCGATCAGCTCCTGGCGGGTGACCAAGAATCGATCCTCGGTCGGCAGCGACAGCGTGTATCCGAGCGCGCGCCCGCGCGAGATGATCGAGATCTTGTGGACCGGGTCGGCGTTCGGTAGCGCGTGTCCGACCAACGCGTGACCCGCTTCGTGATACGCGATCACGCGCTTCTCTTTCTCGCTGATGACGCGCGACTTGCGCTCGGGCCCGGCGATCACGCGGTCGATCGACTCCTCCAGCTCGTGCATGCCGATGTCGGTCTTGGCGCCGCGCGCCGAGAGCAGCGCTCCTTCGTTCATCACGTTCGCGAGGTCGGCGCCGGTGAACCCGGGCGTGCGGCGCGCGAGCACTTCGAGATCGACGTCCTTCGACAGCGGCTTGCCGCGGCCGTGCACTTGCAGGATTTGCAGCCGGCCCTTGAGGTCCGGGCGATCCACCACGATCTGGCGGTCGAAGCGTCCGGGACGCAGCAACGCGGGGTCGAGGATGTCGGGACGGTTGGTCGCGGCAATCATGATGACGCCGGTCTTCATGTCGAACCCGTCCATCTCGACGAGCAACTGGTTCAGCGTTTGCTCGCGCTCGTCGTGACCACCGCCGAGGCCGGCGCCGCGCTGGCGGCCGAAGCGTCGATCTCGTCCACGAACACGATCGCGGGAGCGTTCTGCTTCGCCTGCTCGAACAGGTCGCGCACGCGCGCGGCGCCGACGCCGACGAACATCTCCACGAAATCCGAGCCCGAGATCGAATAGAACGGCACGCCCGCCTCCCCGGCCACGGCGCGCGCGAGCAGCGTCTTGCCCGATCCCGGAGGACCGAACAGCAGCACTCCCTTGGGAATCTTCGCGCCCATCGCCTGGAACTTGGCCGGGTTCTCGAGGAACTCCTTGATCTCGGTCAGCTCCTCGATGGCTTCGTCCACGCCGGCGACGTCTTTGAACGTCACCTTGGGCATGTCCTTGGTGACGAGACGCGCGCGCGATTTGCCGAAGCTCATCACGCGGTTGCCGCCACCTTGCATCTGGTTCATCAAGAAGAAGAACAGACCGAAGATCAACAGGAACGGCAACAGCTGCAACAGGAATTGCACGAGCGCGGATTGTCCGCCCGACTTCACGGTGAACGACACGTCGTCGCGGTCCTGGATCGTCTTCACGACGTCGTCGCCGCACTCGGTGCAGATGGAGACGCGATACTTGGTGCCGTTCGAAAGCTCGCCCTCGATGCGGTTGTCCTTGTCGTACAGGACCGCGTTCTTCACCTGGCCGTCGCGAACGGCTTTGTCGAATTGATCGAGCCTCAGGTCCTTGACGTTGGGGCTCGGGCCGAAATAGCTGAGGAACACCCACACGAGCAAAAACAGCACGAGCAGGTAGACCGCAGGGCCGCGAAAAAGCCAGCCGAAGGGGCCTTGGGGGCGCCGGGGGTTTCCGACAGGTGGCATCTGTACCTTTCTTGTTGCCCCGAACCCGCCGGGGCGAGAACCGGGTTCACGCTATCAGCAGCCCAGGTGGTGGGCAACGGGCGACAGGCGCGCTCAGCTAGAGCGGCCGATGACCGTCAGGCGCACGCCTTGACCTTCGCGGAGGCCGAGCGCGCGCACGACGTCTTCCGGGATGACGAGGCCGGGAGAGCGCAGCGAGCCGGCGACCTTACCGGTGAACTCCGTGCCGCGCATGCTGGCCTTCAAGCTCTCGCCCGGACGCGGTCCCAGGTCCTCGACGACCTCCGTGGAGAGCGGGACGCGCGCCTGGCCGTCGCCGGCAAGGGTCACGGTCGACCGGAAGGTGCGTGCCACGTTTCCTCCCCTTCATCCTCGTAGATGGAGGGCTTGAGTGTACCGACGTAGGGCAGGTTGCGGTAGCGCTCTCCGTAGTCGAGCCCGTACCCGACGACGAACACCGGCGGGATCGAGAAGCCGTGATAGCGCACGTCGAGGTCGACCTTCTGCACCTCGGGCTTGTTGAGCAGCGCGCAGATCTCCAGCGACGCGGGGCCGCGCGCCTGCAAGTTGCGCATGAGGTATTGGAGCGTGAGCCCGGAGTCGATGATGTCCTCGACGATCAGCACGTTGCGCCCGGTGATCTGCAGGTCGAGGTCCTTGAGGATGCGAACGACGCCGCTCGACTTCGTCGACGACCCGTAGCTCGCGACCGCCATGAAGTCGAACTCCAGGGGAATGGATATCGCGCGCGCAAGGTCGCTCATCAACACGAACGCGCCTTTGAGCACGCCGATGAGCAACAGGTCGCGCCCGCGGTAGTCCTCGCTGATCGCCTTGCCCATCTCGGCGACCTTGGCCTGGATCTCGTCCTCGGATATCAGGATTTCTTGGATGTCGTCGTTCAGCTCCGCCACACCGCTCCCCCCTCGATGCTCATCCAAAGATAACGCCGCGTTCGTGCGGTGACGCGGAAGCGATCCGCGACGCGGTACCCGGCCACCCACACGACGTCGTCTTGCGTCGCCACGATCGGAACGAGATCGCGCCGTGCCCGCGGCACCTTCTCGTCCGAGAACAGGTCGGCCACCGTCTTGCTTCCTTTCATCCCCAGCGGCACGAGGCGATCACCTCTGCGCCGCGGCCGGACGATCGGTTCGCCTCGCAACGCGTCCTCGTCGATCACGCAAACGCTCTTGCCGTCCGGCCACGAGGCCGGCTTGGTGCCGTCCTGCCAAACGACGATGGTTGCGTCCGCCCACGGAACCTCGGTTCGCCCCGGCACCACCAGGGGGACCTCGGAAGCCGTTTCGGGGGAAGGCGCGCGACCGATGAGCAGAGAACCATATTCAAGGCGTGCATTCAAACGTAGCGGGAGATCGATCGCGTCTCCGCTGGCGTTTTTTCTCGCCAGGTCGAGGATGCGCTCGACGTGGGCGGCATCCACGCCGGGAGGCCCGAGCGCGCGCCGGACGACCCTTCTTTGGAGCGCGGTAGGCAGGGCAAGGAGCTTGTCCACCGGGATGCGCCCGTCCTCCGCGTCGAGCGCGTCGGCGGCGAGCGCGTCGAGGAACGCATCGTCTTCGCGCAGGAGGTCGGCCGCGCGCGCGAGCGCTTCTTTCAACCGGACGTTGACCTTTTGCTCGAGGACCGGGATCACTTCGTGCCTGATCGCGTTCCTGAGATACATCGTGGAGTCGTTCGTCGTGTCGCGTCGCGGCGTTTCGCCGAGGGCACGGCAATACTCCTCGACTTCCTCCCTCGTCCTGTCGATCAGCGGGCGGATAAACGAACCCGCCACCGGCGGGATTCCTCCCAGCCCGCGCGCGCCGGCGCCGTGGAGGAATCGCATCAGCACCGTCTCGGCTTGATCGTCGAGCGTGTGGCCGGTCGCGATGCGGCCGGCATCGATTGCGTGTGCGACGTCTTCGAGGAAGCGCAGGCGCCGCTCGCGCGCGGCCTCCTCGGGCGACAAGCGCTTTCGCTCTTGCTCGTTCGCCGTGCTGCTTCCAATCGTGACCGGCAGATCCAGCTCGCGCGCGCGGCGCGCAACGAACTGCGCGTCGTCTGCGGAGTCGGGGCGCAAGCGATGATCGAAGTGCGCGACGTGAAGCTCCGTCGCGTGTTCGGGTTGGAGCGCGTGCAGCGCGTGCAACAGCGCCATCGAGTCGGGCCCGCCCGAGACCGCGACGACGATTCGCTCTCCACCTTTGAGCATACCTCGCCGGCGGATCGTCTCGTCGACGCGCCGCACGAACTCGTTCATTGCTCCGCAGCCGTCACGCGTGCGAGCCATGCCTTGGGATCGTCGAGCTCGGCGGCGTCCGGCAAGTTCGCCGGGCGCTCCCACAGGCGGTTCACGCCTTCGATCCCGGCGATATTCGCGACGTCGGCCACGAATCGCTCCCCGCGCGTGTACTGGTCGTACTTCATGTCGAGGCCGATGGCTTTCTGGAAGGTGCGCTCCGCCGCGCCGGCGGTTTGTCGCTGCGCCGCGAGCGCGCGCTTCATCTCCTCGAAGCTGGGGATGCGCTCGGCGCCGACGCGATCCATCACGAAGTTGCCGTGTCCCTCGACCACCGTCATCAACGATTGCATCTGCTCGACGACGCCGCGCTGCTCGGGGCTGAGGAACAGCTCGATGATGTTCGCGCGCCGCCACGCGTTTGGGCCTTGCTTGAGGAGGTCGAAGAGTTGCGACAGCGCGCGGCGCACGCGGGCTGGGTCGATCTCGATGGTCTTGATGTATGCGTCGATCAGCTCCGCGACGCGATCGCGCATCCACGGCACCGCGACGAACTGCGTGCGGTGCGTGACCTCGTGGAGCGTGATCCACAACCGGAAGTCGTCCGGGTTCAACCCCCACTTGCGCTCGGCCGCGACGATGTTGGGCGCGACGAAGTACACGCGCCCCTTACCGCCGGCCGCGAGCAGCAAGTCGTACTGGCCGAGGACCTTTTGCGCGAGATACCCGAGGAGAATTCCCATCTGCACGCCGAGCGCGGTGCCGCCGACCAGCCGGGTGACGCCGGTTGCGCGCTCGCTCAAGCGCTCGGCGAGAGGGCGCATCAGGCCGCGGAAGCCTTCGATGTTCGCGTCGATCCATCCGCTGCGGCCGAACACGACCGGCGTGCCGGCCGGCTCGGCGGGCTCGAGCTTGGTGAAGTTGCGCACGAGCGCGTCGGCTTCGTCGACGAGTCGCGCGAACTCGGCGCGCAGCAGCGGGCGCTCGTCGAGCGGGATCGGGAACCCGGTGCCGGCCACCGTGCGCCCAACGCGACGCGCGATGCCCCAGTCGACCATGTCGGGCGTCTCGGCGGAGGCGAGGCTCACGGGTCAAGGCTACCCGGCCGCGAGGGTCGGCCGCCGTCCACTCGACGGCGCGCCTACTCCTCTTCTTCTTCGAGCTTGCGGAAGCCCGGAGCCTGGATGAGCCAGCCGAGCGCCGCCATCCCGAGCGCGATCACGCCGATGCCCGCGAGCACGAACGCGAGGTATTTGGACCAGTTCGCCTGCGCGTAGGCGCTGGGAGTTTTCCCCGGCGACGGGCTCGGAGATGCGGTCGGAGTCCGCGCCGCGCTGGTCGCCGTCGGCGACGCCGCGGGGGCCGTCGTCTGCGTCGGCGGAGGCGTTTGCGCAAGCGCCGCAACCTGCGAGAACGACAGTCCGAGCGCGACGGTTAGCGCGAAAGTGAACAGCCGGAGCGATCTCACGGCGCGCAATGCTAACACAGGTTCCCGGCGTGTCCGGAACAACAGGATCGACCGGCTCGAAAGGCGGAAAAAGCGAACATGCTCAGGTTCGTTTCGAGGGGGTATTTAACAGTTGCAAAACATCTGATAAACTCTTGCGCAGCAAAGGAGCATGATGAACGAAGAGCGCTACACCTGGCAGGAACGGGCAGCCTGCCGAGGGATCGAGCCGGAAATCTTCTTCCCCATTTCCGACGAGGAAGCCGGCCCGGCGAAGGCGATTTGCGGCGCATGCGAAGCGCGGCAGCAGTGCCTTCTCTTCTCCTTCCAGAACCGCGAGCGGTACGGCGTCTGGGGCGGAGTCACCGAGAAGGAGCGCATCGAGATGGTCCGCCGCGGTGTCGCCCAGCGAATGCTCCAAGAAGCACTCGCGCACGCCGGCTAGGCACGTCCACCGCTGCGCGCACAACATCGTGCGCGCAATTCGCGCAACGCACGTTACGGTTCGGGCCGCCGATCGCGCCGCCCGGTGACCGCGGCTGCGGCCCATCGCGCACAGGTCGCCGACCCATCGTTGATCGTGTGAAACGTTTCGAATCAACAACACGCCGGCGTGTTGTCAGAATGAAACGTTTTCGCCGAGGAGCAACGGACCCCTCGCGCCGTGCATAGCGAATTGGGCTACGTCCGCGGATCGAGGAAGTACACGGGCTTGATCGGCAATAGCTGACGTTCGGCGTCCGGGATCTTCGAGAAGTGCTCCACCCAGAGATCGAAGAGCATGTTCACGTCGACGAGCGTCATCTTTCGGCGCTCTTGGGTTCGCGCTTCCATCTGCGCGTTGGGAGTGAATCCGCTCAGCGAAACGAATATCCCAACGTCCTGTTCTCCCAACACCGCCATGAACGCGCGCAATTCCTCGGCGCTCGTCTTGTCGTCGCGGCGTTTCACTTGCACTTTGATGCGCGGGCCGGAGACGCCGAGCGGGTCCAGCGTTGCGATGAGGTCGATGCCGCGGTCGGGCCCGGGAGGCGCGCTCCACGAGACGTGGTATCCCATGGCCTCGAGCAAGGCGCCGACGAGCTTCTGAAAGTCGTACGGCGGCATGTGATGCAAGTAGTTTTCGATCTCCTCTCTTGCGCTCGTCTGCGCCTCTTCGAGCGTGGCCGAGGCGACGATTGAATCGGATTCCTCTTCGCCGATGGCCGCATCCGGCTGCGACCTTGCCCATTCCTTGTAGAGGCGTATGGCCTCGCGCTGAAACTCCTCCGGATCCTTGAACGTGTCGAAGGCTTTGCGTCCATCATCGGTGAGGAGCCATTGCCCCTTGTTCTTGACGAGCCACCCGGCCTTGACCGAGCTGATGCTCTGAAATCGAATGAGGTTCTCGTAGCGCCGCACTTTCGGCTGCTTGGGGTAGGGCGATTTCTCGAAGTCGGTGGGCGGCAGTATTCGCTCGACTCGCTCGAAGATGCGTCTCGACGACATCCCTTCCGGTGCGTCGTAGAGGACTTCGAAGACGGCCCGCATCATCTCGCCGCCGCGACGAACGGTTATCTCGGCCATGACGTCTCTCCTCCCAACGTCCAAAGTCGAGCGAGGAGCAAGCTCCACGCAGTCATTCCACGATGGGTGGTACGTCCAAACACGAGAAACATCTTGGAGCCGGAGGGGAGATTTGAACTCCCGACCTGCCGCTTACGAGGCGGCTGCTCTGCCCCTGAGCTACTCCGGCACGGACGCGAGATTGTAGCAGCGCGGTGCGGTGGCCGAACCGGGTTAGTCGGGCGGGAGTCGCTTGCCTTCCGCTTCGATGATGCGCAATGCGATGCGAGGTTGGCGCACGAGCAGGGCGCGGAAATCGGTGCGGAGGATACCCAGGCACACGGTGTGACCGGCGGCGGTCACGGTCGCGGTGCGGGGCGTGCCCTCGACGAGCGAGACCTCGCCGAAGAAGTCGCCGGCCTCCAAGCGGGCGACGTCCTTGGAATCGCGCGAGACCTGAGCGGCGCCGGACAGCAATACGTAGAAGCCTTGGCCTTTCTCCCCCTCGGGCACGATCACGTGGCCGTCTTCGAACGCGATGAGATGCGAAACATTGGCGATCGCGCGCAACTGAAAGTCGTCGCATCCCGCGAACAGCGGCACCTTCGCCAGCACGCGCGCGCGATCTTCGGCGTCGAGCCGTATGAGCTTTCGTTCGCCCATCTCGCTTCCTCGTTATGAGAAACGCAAGACTACGACATTCCGCCGAGCTGCATGAACAATGCTTCGAGGGCGAGGCCGGCTTGCGCGTTGCGCGTCAGCGCAACGCGCGTTGCGTCGATGCGCTCGAGAGCCGACAGGAATAGTGCAGCCGGGGCACGCGAGGCCACGGGCCCGAGCGACTCGGCGACTTGCGCGTCGGGTGCGCCGTCGCCCCAGCGCGCGACGATCGCTCCGCGATACCACGCGGCGAGATCGGAGAGCACGATCTCGTACGTCTGCTGCTCGATCTTGCGCGCCTCGCGCTTGTGGCGGGTCTCGAGTCGCTTCCGCGCCGCCGCCGTGCCACGTCCCTCCCCGTACGACTCCGCGTGCTCACGTATCTCGTCCTTCTGGCGCTCGCGCAACGCTTCGATCGCAGCGTCGGCCTCGTCGCGCACCTCGGAAGCGAGCTTGATCGCGCCGGAGAGGCCCGCGCTCGCAAGACGTTCCGGATAGGAGAGGTGCCGCGCGCGCCGCTGCTCGGCGGAGGCGTCCTTGGCGAGGCGCAACGCGGTCGCGAGGTTGCCGCCGGCTGCGGCGGCCCACGCCGCGCGATCGGGATCGACGCCGTGATGTTGCGTAAGCACCACCACGATCTCCGCGTGACCGAGCGGCACGAAGTCCACGCGCCGGCAGCGCGACACCACGGTGGGGAGCATGTCGTCAGGCGCGTCGGTCATCAAGATGAACAGCGCGCTCACCGGCGGCTCTTCGAGGACCTTCAGCAACGCGTTCCCGGCGGCGGGATTCAAGCGCTCGGCTTCGTCGACGACGAACACCTTCATGCGTCCTTCGAATGGAGCGCGAGCCGCGTCTTCGCGGATCGCGCGGACTTGGTCGACGACGATCTGCCCGCCCTCGGCGCTGACGTGGTGCACGTCGGGGTGCGCCTTGCGAAGCACTTTCGTGCACACTGCGCACGTACCGCACCCGCCGATAGGACAGTTGACGGAGGCGGCGAGCGCGAGCGCGGCGGGGGCTCTGCCCACGCCGCGCGGACCCACGAATACGTAGGCGTGACCGACACGGCCGCCCTCGATTGCGGAACGCAGCGCGTCGACGGCCGCCTCCTGGCCGATCAAGCGCTCCCACATCCCCGCCGTCACGGTGCTCATCCGTTCAATCCTTCCACGAGCGGCTCCACCGCGGCCTGGACCTCCGCCTGAACCTTCTCCGGCTCGAGCGACGCGTCGACGACGACGAACCGGCTGGGGTATTGCTTCGCGAGATCGAGATACGCGGCGCCGACGAGGCGATGGAACGCCACGCCTTCCTGCTCGATGCGATCGGGGTTGCCGCGCGTGCGCGCGAGCCCGGCTTCGGCGTCGAGGTTCAGCAGCACGACGAGATCGGGCAGCAGCTCGTCGGTCGCCCACACGTTCAACCGCATCACGTCCTCGACGCCGAGCGCGCGCGCGACGCCTTGGTACGCGAGCGACGAGTCCACGTAGCGATCGCACAGCACGACCGCTCCGGCTTCCAATTCCGGGCGCACGACCTCCGCGACGTGCTGCGCGCGGCTCGCCGCATACAGCAAGGCCTCGGTCTTGGGGTCCATCTCCTTCGCGCCGGGATCGAGGAGCAACGCGCGAATGCGCTCCGCGATCGCCGTTCCTCCCGGCTCGCGCGTGACGAACACGCGCAGCCCCCGCTCGCGCAGCCAGTCGTGGAGCAGCTTCAGCTGCGTCGTCTTGCCGGAGCCCTCCACGCCTTCGAACGCCACGAACAACCCTTGACGCGCGCCGCCGGCGACGCGACGAGGCTCGAGGTGGAGGCCGCGC
>JBIOWR010000275.1:0-3343 GCA_044868775.1 Actinomycetota bacterium | reverse complement strand
CGTCTTCCAGCACTTCAACCTCATTCCGACGCTGACCGCCGTCGAGAACGTGGAGATCGCGATGGTGCCGCTCGTGCACGACCGCAGGGCGCGCCGCGAGCGAGCGATGGAATTGCTGGAGCTCGTCGGGCTCGCGTCGCGTGCGAAGCATTTGCCTTCGCGACTATCGGGAGGAGAGCAGCAGCGGGTCGCGATCGCACGCGCGCTCGCGAACGACCCGCGCGTGCTGCTCGCCGACGAGCCCACCGGCAACCTCGACAGCCGCACCTCCGAGGAGATCGTCGGCACGCTCGCAACGCTGTCCGCGGAACGCGGCGTCACGGTCGTCATCGTCACGCACGCCGAAGAGGTCGCACGCCGCGCGGCTCGCCGCATCAGCATGCGCGACGGCCACGTGGGAACAGGACCCATCTAGGCGCTGCTACAATTGCAGCGCCATGCGTTCTCCGGTTCCTCCCGACCACGACCACGCGATCGAAGAGATCGATCAGCTCTTGCGCTCGCACGGGTTGCGGCGCACGCCGCAGCGGCACGTGACATTGGAGGCCATTGCGAAGCTGGCCGGGCACGCAACGGCGGACCAGATCGTGGATCGCGTCCGCAAGAAGCTCCCGAGCATCAGCTCGTCGACCGTGTACCGCACGCTCGCGACGCTCGAAGAGGTCGGCATCATCTGCCACGCGCACCTCGGCCACACCGCGAGCGTCTACCACGTCGGGACGGCGGGCCTGCACCAGCACCTCGTGTGCGAGCGCTGCGGCGCGCTCCAGGAGGTGGACGATTCGGTGACCGGACCGTTCGCGAGCCAGCTCACCAAACGCTTCGGCTTTCGCGCCAACTTCACGCACTTCGCCGTGCTCGGCGAGTGCCGCTCGTGCGCGCGCGGCGCTACACGGGATCGTGCGCCTCGACCGCGGGCAACGGCCGCAACCGGCCGCGCAAGCCGCTGATCGCGTACACCGCGAGGAACAGCGCCGCTTCGACCAGCACGATCGACGCGCCCGACGAGACGTTCCAGAACCACGACGCGTACATGCCGAAGAACCCTGCGAGTCCGCCGATGACCACCGAGTACCACATCATGCGCGCGAACGAGTTCGTCAGCAGCCGCGCGATCACGGCCGGCACCACGAGCGCCGCTGCGACGAGCGTCACGCCGAGCACGTTCATCGTTGCGACGATTGCCGCCGCGAGCGTGAACGAGAGCAGCGCGTCCACCGCACCGGTGTTGATGCCGCTCGCGTCCGCCACCTCGGGATCGAACGTGGCGAACAACAGCTTGCGATAGAACACGAACACCACGGCGGCCGCGAACACGGCGACGCCCGCGACGACCCATACGTCGTTCGCGGTCACGCCGAGGATGTTGCCGAACAGCGCCGCGTCGAAGTTGCGGGTGAACCCGCGGTAGCGAGAGATCAGCGCGAGCCCGATCGCGAACGACGCCGTGGTCACCACACCGATCGCCGCGTCCGCACCGATCGTGCGCCGGCGCGCCACGCGATTCACGAGCAGCGCGGAGACGAACCCCCAGAGCCCCGCGCCGACGTAGAAGTTCACCTGCATGACGTAGCTCGCGACGGCTCCGCCGAAGATCGCGTGCGACAGGCCGTGACCGATGTAGCTCATCCCGCGCAGCACGACGTACACGCCGAGGAGCCCACACAGCGCGCCGGCGAGCGCCGCGACCATCAGGCCGTGCCGGAACAGGTCGAGATCGAAAGGCTCAAGCAGGGTGCTCATGATGCTCCTCTTCGATCGTCGCCACGCCCGCAGGTTGCACGACGTCGATCACCACCGGCATGCCTCCGTGCGTGAGCACGTCCATCGGTGCTCCGTAGGTTCGCTCCAGCACGTCCGGCGTGAGCACGGCGCGCGCTTCACCGGTGGCGACGACGACCTTGTTGAGACACACCAGCTCCGGCAAGTGCGCGGCGATGCCGTTCAAGTCGTGCGTGGTGACGAGGATCGCCTGGCCGTCGTGGTGCAGCTCGTGCAGCAGGTGCACGACGTCGTGACGGGTGCGCACGTCCACACCGCTGGTCGGCTCGTCCATCAACAGCAAGTCGGGCCGCTTCAGCATCGCGCGCGCGATGAAAACGCGTTGCTGCTGCCCACCGGACAGCTCGCGGATGTGCCGCCGTCCGAGGCCCGCGAGACCGAGGCGCTCGAGCACCTCCTCCGCTTCACGGATCTCCTCTTTGGAGGCCCACGGCAAGCGCCGCACGTCGGCGCGCGCCATCATCACCGCTTCGCGCACGGTGATCGGAAAGAACCAGTTCACGGTCTCGACTTGCGGCACGTAGCCGACGCGTACGCCTTTCGGTGCGCGCACCACGCGCCCGGAGGCCGGTTGCACCTGCCCGGTCAGCACGCGAAGCAACGTCGTTTTGCCGGAACCGCTCGGACCGACCACACCGATGAACGAACCGGCGCGGATCGACAGCGAGACGTCCACTAGGACCGGCTCGGTGCCGTACCGCGCCGTGACGCCCTCGAGTCGGATCAGCTCGCTCATGTCACTCCCGGTAATGCGCGGTCGCCGTCGAGCCCGCAACGTTCGCGAGGTCGATCGCACCGAACGCGGAGACGTCGCCGCCGAGCGCGCCCATGAACGTGCGGAAGTCCGTGACGACGAGCCCGAAGTAGGAATGGTTCGGGTCGCCGGCCTTCCCCGGCAGGTCGTCGTCGCGCAGGTCGTCCACGAACCGCGCTCCGGTCTCGCGCGCGATCTCGCGCAACACCGGGCTCGGGAAGACCTCCGATCCGAAGATCGCCGGCACGCGCTCACGCTTGATCTGATCGACGAGCCTTCGCACCTCGCGCGGCGTCGGCTCGGCGAAGTCGGCCGGCTGGATCGCACCGATGATCTTCCAGCCGTATGCGCGCGCGAAGTACGGAAACGAATCGTGGTACGTCAGCAGCTTGCGGTTCGCCTCCGGAACGGTTGCCGTCACGGTTCGCACCGCTGCGTCGATCTGGTCGATACGGGTTGCGAACTTCTCGTAGTTCGCCGAGAACGATCGCGCTTGGTCGGGACGCAGCGCCGAGAGCGTGTCGCGCACGATCTCCGCGTACTTTTTCGCGTACAGCGGGTGCGTCCACAGGTGCGGGTTCGGATCGCCGCCGGACTTCGGAAAGCTGAAATCGTAGATGTGCTCGGCCGGCGTGATCGTCTTCTCGCCGAGCGCGACGATCTTCACTCCTCTGCGCACGTTCGCCTCGGCAAGCTCCATCGTCGGCTCTTCGAGGTGGAGCCCGTTCACGATGATCAGGTCCGCGTTCGAGAGCGTCGCGGCGTCCGATGGGCTGGGCTCGAAGGTGTGCGAGTTCGTCGCGTCCG
>JBIOWR010000274.1:0-16121 GCA_044868775.1 Actinomycetota bacterium | reverse complement strand
GCGATGTGGTTGCCGGAGTGCGCGTACGCACCCGGCCGCGGCATCGAGCAGGCGCTCGAAGCGTGCGGCGTCCGTTCGGTCGTCGTGGACGCCCACATGATCGACGACACGTCCGAGCCTGTGGGCGTCGGCACGTCGGGCGTCGCCGCGTTGGGCATCGACCGGAACGTGGCCGACATCGTGTGGCGCAACGAGGGCGGGATCCCATCCGGGGAGTGGTATCTCGACTTCCACCATCACGACTTCGACGCCGGGTTTCGCAATTGGCGCGTGACCGATCACACGACCGGCATCGGAGAGAAGCGTTGGTATGAACCCGAGCGCGCGCACATGCAGGCCGAGCGCGACGCGCATCGTTTCGTCGCAGCGCTCGAGCAGCGATTCGACGCGCTCGGCCGCGACGACGCCGTCGTGGTAGCCGCCTTCGACACCGAGCTGCTCGGCCACTGGTGGCACGAGGGTCCGCTGTGGCTCGAGCACGTGCTCGGGATCCTCTCGAAGCACGAGAGCATCCGCTGCGTGACGCTCGACGAGGCACTCGCCGCCGCGCCGCCGCGCACCAAGGTAGAGCTGCCGGAAGGGACGTGGGGCGCGGGCGGCGACCACCGCACATGGGCGAGCGAGTCGATGTGGGCGGACGTCGCGCGGGCCGAGGAGCGCACGTTGGGGATCGCCGCGCGTTCTCGAGCCGGCGCCGCCGCCGTTCTTCGCGAGTTCTTGTTGCTGGCGGCGAGCGACTGGCCGTACATGACCGGCACCGGTCAGGCCGCGCAGTACGGCCGCGAGCGCTTCGCCGCGCATCTCGAACGCCACGACCGCATTGCGTCCGCCGTCGAGCGCGACGACCCCGCGGCCGAACGTATCGCCCGCGAGCTGTTCGATATCGACAACGCGTTCCCCGGCCTCGACGGAGCGCTCGCCGAGCTCGCATAGAGCGATACCTTTTGCCGGCCCTGTTTGCCCTGCTTCGTACGCGCGTGTGACAATCCGCGCCCGAATGCGAATCTTGCTGCTCTCGTGGGAGTATCCGCCGCGGATCGTCGGCGGCCTCGGCCGTCACGTCTACCGCTTGAGCACCGCGTTTGCCGCGGCCGGCCACGACGTGCACGTCGTCACGCGCGAGCACCCCGACGCTCCAATGGAAGAGATCCGCGAAGGCGTCCACGTGGTTCGCGCCGGTGAGTACCCGCCGATCGTTCCGTTCGACGACCTGTTCCCGTGGGTGCTCGCGTTCAACCTCGCCGTTCAACAGAAAGCCGCGCAGGTCTTGCTCGAGCACGAGATCGACGTCGTACACGCGCACGACTGGCTCGTCGCGTACGCGGCGGCGGGCGTGCGCGACGTGTTCGACGTGCCGGTCGTCTCCACGATTCACGCCACGGAGTTCGGGCGGCACCAAGGGCACCTCCCCAACGATCTCAGCAAGCTCATCCATCAAGTGGAGTGGTGGCTCGCGTACGAGTCGCGCCGCACCATCACGTGCTCCAACTTCATGCGCGACGAGGTGAAGTCGCTGTTCTCGGTGCCCGACGAACGGTTGCGCGTGATCCCCAACGGCGTGGATCTCGACGTGTTCGCGCGCCGTCCCGGCGTCGAGAAGTTCCGCGCCGCGCGCTTGGAGCCGGGCGAGAAGATGATCTTCTTCGCGGGCCGGCTGGAATTCGAGAAGGGCGTGCAGACCGTGCTCGACGCGTTGCCGCGCGTGCTCAAGCAGGTGCCGGTGCGCTTCTTCGTGGCCGGCGTCGGCACGCACGCGGACGAGCTTCGCCAGCACGTGCGCCGCAAGCGCTTGGCGAGCCGCGTGGAGTTCGTGGGCTTCGTCCCCGACGGCGAGCTGCGCCGGTATTACGCCGCCGCCGATCTTGCCGTGGTGCCGTCGCTGTACGAACCGTTCGGCATGGTCGCGCTGGAGACGATGGCAAGCGGCACCCCGTGCATCGCCGCCGACACCGGAGGCCTGCGCGAGATCGTCGTGCACGAGGCGACCGGGTTGCGGTTCACGCCGGGCGACCCCAGGTCCCTCGCCGACACCATGTTGCGCATCCTCACCGACGAGCGCCTCGACCGTCGCCTCTCGATGGACGCGCGCCGCATGCTCGAACAACAATTCTCATGGAGATCGATCGCCGCGCACACCGTCGACGTCTATCGCGACGCGATCGAAGCCGACCTTGTCTCCACCCGCCGCCGCGGCACGCACGAGCCGCTGCGCACGATGCTCGGCGCCTCGCCGTTGCTGAAGCCCGCCGCCGCGCGCGGTTAGGAGCGCTGGGGTTCGGCACCCCGGCGCTTGAGGATGCGGGCAGGTACCCCACCGACCAAGGAGCCGGCCGGCACGTTGCGGTTGACGAGCGAATGGCTCGCGACGACCGAGCCGGCGCCGATCGTGACGCCGCGCAGGATCGTGGCCTTCTCGCCGATCCAGCAATCGGGGCCGATGCGCACGGGTGACTTCACGATGCCCTGCAGGCGAATCGGCGTGAGCGGGTCGTCGAACCGGTGGTCGAAGTCGCAGATGTAGATCCAGTCGGCGAGGATGCACTCGCGGCCGATCTCGACGTCGAGGTAGCAGTTGATGGTGTTCGACGCGCCGAGCACGACCTTGTCGCCGATGCGCAAGTTGCCTTCGTGGCAACGGATCGCGTTGCCCTTGCCGATCCACACCCATTTGCCGAGACGAAGCCGGCCGTAGCCACGGCGCGCGTACACCTCGGCGCCGCGCTCCAGGAACACGAACCCGTCCGTGACGATGTGGCGGTTGCGGATCTTGAAGAACCACACGTAGCGCAGCGCGAGCATCCAGTAGTGCGGAAGGTACAGCCTCCGCCGGACGATGAATCGCAACGTGCGGCCCACGGCAGGAAACCGCCGTGCGCGGGTCTCGGCACGCGGCAACAAGTTCACCCGCACCGACGCGACCCGCCTGCGCCGCGTCGACGGTCGCGTGATCGTCACGACGCCACCGGCCTGCGCGCGGAGAACAGCACGTTGTAGAACACCGGCTTCGGCACCACGCGCCGCGTCACGAGGTGGTCGAGCCGGTACAGGCGCATGTAGCTCTTGTACGCGAACTGCGCCCAGCGCGGACCGAGCCGGCCGGGCGCCGCGAGCGCTTCGATCGTGCGCACGCTCCACCCGAACAACCCGCTGACGAACTCCTCGGTCTGCACGTTCAGCTCGTCGAACCCCGCGAGACGCAGCCATCCGCGCAACATATGCGGATGGAACTCGTGGAGATCGACGTGCGCTTCGAGCGCGGCTTCGGGATCGCCGTGACCGTTGTCGTGCGACGAGCGCAACCACTCCCCGGGCGCCACGCGCGCGAACGCTTTGTACGCGCGCGCCGTACCGCGACGCGCATACCCAACGATCGCGTGACCGAGACGCGTGGGCTCGCCGGCGACGACGAGCAACCCTCCCGGCTTCAGCACGCGGCGGCATTCCGCGAGCGCGGCCGGAACGTCCGGCAGGTGGTGCAGCACCGCATGACCGACCACGAGATCGAACGACGCGTCGTCGTACGGCAACGACTCCGCGTCGGCGACGCGCCCTTCCAGCTCCATGCCCACGCGGCGCGCGTTGCGCTCGCACACCGCCACCATTCCCGCGGAGATGTCGGTCGCGTGCCCCGTACCGACGAGGCCCGCCTGCCACAGGTTCACGATGAAGAAGCCGGTGCCGCACCCGATCTCCAAGACGTCCTCGTATCGGCGCTCGGGCGCGACCTTGAGGAATTTCTCCCGCGCGTACTCGGTGCAACGCTCGTCGAACGAGATCGACCACTTGTCGTCGTAGGACTTCGCTTCCCAATCGTGATAGAGGACGTTCGCCTGCTTGGCGTCGAGCGCCGCGGGGTCGAAGAGGCTGGCCGTGTCGCCCATTGGACCAACGAAGATACCGCCGCCGCGCATACCGTGACAAAGCGGGAGGACAATGGAGGCGGCGCGACGAACCCTTGTGGGCCTATGGCCGCCACATCCCTCCTCGCCGCGCTCACAATCGCGCTCGTCTTCGCCGTCTCGCCCACGCACGCGTCGCCGTCGAAGACCGCGGCGTCGTTCGGCACCGCGTCGCTCACGCTCGACGGCTCCGAGATCGTGGAGTTCGCCGGTTGCCGCTTCGACACGCTGCCGCCGAACGCCGCGACGATCGTCGCCGCGTACACCGAGGTCGACGCAGACGGCACCGTCGAGCTGACGCAGTTCTGGTCGTCGAACCTCTCCCGTGAGATCGCGCCCGTCGTGCAAGCCGGATCGGCGCGCGCCACGCAGCGCGTCGCCGGCGGCGCGCTCGTCTACGACAGCTCGAACAACCACACGGTGCTGCGCGGCTACGAGCGCGACGCGGGAACGCGCGCGCACTTCGTGTTCGCGTCGTGGGGCGCGTTCGGAAGCTGCACGCTGAAGGTGAACGGCGTGGAGGTCGAGACCACGCCGCCCGGCTTCGGCAGCCGCGCGACGTTCCTGTACCTCGACGACTTTCGCAGCGGCGCCAGCGCCGCCACCGGTTTCGCCGACGCCGGCGCGGCGCAAACGTGGACGCACACGGCGAACGGTTACCTGTTCGCCTTCCTCGCTCCCGAGCACGGCCTCGCGCAGATCGACGGTCCGAACGGGGAGCGTCTCACCGACGACACCATCGGCGTGACCGACGACGACTTCGATCCGGCGGCGGGCAAGCGCAACGATCGCGTGGCGCTGGCGGTGGCGAAGCCGACGGCGGGATCGTGGACGTTCTCGGTGTCGAGCGCGAGCGAGACGTGGGGGCCGGTGCTGTGGATCGTCGAGCTTCGCTAACGCGTCACCGCGTTGCCACCCGCGCCCGCTACCGCCCGGCGAACTCCGCCTTGCCCGGCCCGTGCTCGAGGAACGAGCGCATGCCGATCTTCTGATCCTCGGTCGCGAAGAGACCCACGAAGAGCTCGCGCTCGATCGCAAGCCCGTTCGCGATGTCGACCTGCAAGCCGCGATTGATCGCGATCTTCGCAGCACGCAGCGCGACGAGCGGGCCCTTCGCATACTTGGCCGCGATCTCGGTGGCCTTCGCGTACACGGCGTCCTGCGGCACGACGACGTCGACGAGGCCGATCGCGTGCGCCTCTTCGGCCTTGAGGAACCGGCCGGAGTAGATGATGTCCTTCGCCCGCGCCGGGCCGACGAGTCGCGGGAGACGTTGCGTACCGCCGGCTCCAGGAATGATGCCGAGGAGGATCTCCGGCTGGCCGATCATCGCGTTGTCGGCGATCACGCGAAAGTCCGCGCACAGCGACAGCTCGCACCCGCCGCCCAGCGCGTAGCCGGTGATCGCGGCGACGGTGACCTTGGGAATCTCCTCCACGAGCGAGAACACCGCTTGCAACCCGCCCATGCGATTCATCATCTCGTTGGGCTTGCGCTCGGCCATCTCCTTGATGTCCGCGCCCGCGGCGAAGATCTTGTCTCCCCCGAAGATCACCACCGCGCGCACGTCGTCGTTGAACGTCGCTTCGCGCGCAGCGACTTCGAGCTGGGCGACGACCTCTCCGTCGATGGCGTTCATCGGAGGACGGTCGAGCCTGATCGTCCCGACGCCGGTGTCCTTGTCGATCTCGAGCCGTACGTATTCGGCCACAGCACACCCCCGGTGTGAAAGGTGCCCGATTCTATAAGATGCACCCATCCATGGGAGCGCTGTCCGGCCTCACGCGCCGTCGCAAGATCGCGACGGCCGGAGCGTTGCGCCGCGACGGCGACGCGGCCGGCGCCGTGGACGCGCTCGCCCCGCTGCTCGCGGAAGCGCCGGAGGATCCCGCCGCCAACGTCGAGATGGCGCGCGCGCTGCAATTGCTCGAAGACTTCGAAGGAGCCGAGGAGCACTACCGCCGCGCGCTGCGCGAGCAGCTCGACTACATGCTGGTGATCGAGCTTGCCGGCGTGGTCGGCGGCCAGGGTCGCGTCGAGGAAGCCAACGATCTGCTCGACGCCGCGCTGCAGATCTCGGAGACCAACCAAGGGGTCGACGCCGGCGAGGCGCACTTCATGCGTGCGATGGTCTTTGCGGGCAACGGCCACCCGCAGGAAGCACGCGATGCGCTCGCGCTCATCACCGACGCGTCATCGCCGCGACTGAGGCAGTTCGCGGAGAAGCTCGCGGCGAGCTTGGAGCAGCCCGCTTAACCCGTACGTTGCTCGCGCGCCTGCTCCTCGGACGGGAAGAACAGCTTGAGGCGGAGCGTCTCATCGCGATGGTCCACCGACAGCCGTCCGCCGAGCATGCCGATCATCCGCCGCAGCAACGCGATGCGCGCGTCGCGCCGGCGAGCCGCATGTGCCACGTCGCTCACCGTGATGATCACGCATCCGCCTCCCGGCGTGGTTTCCGCCCGCGTCGTCACCCGCCTCTCCGACATGCGAACGGCTATCGCCAGAGCGCTCTGGATGATCTGGGAGACGACCTCGGGGTCGCCGCTCGCCCGCACGGGCTCGCCCCTGCGCAACACGACGTTGACGGCCGATCGCCGGGCGGCATGGTGCAACGCCTGCATGAGGTCGAGCGACTTTGGCTGGACGCCGCGCTCCTCCATACGGAGCGCCGTCGTCATCTCGCCGACGAGCACGACGAGCTGGTTCATCTCCGCGTCGAGAATGCGCGCAAGGACGGCCTCCTCGCGATCGTCGGTTGCAGCCTCGTTCTTGAGCAATGCAGTCAACGCGCGCAGTGACAGCACCAGATCACGGACGTCGCGCTCGATGCCGCGCAGCGTCTCGCCTTCGAGCATGCGTTGATCGTCTGGTCTCGCCAGTGCCATGCGCGGGGCCGTGTCCCTTCTCCCGCCTGGCCAGGAACGTGCGGCTGTCGTCTCAATATGACCCGCGCCTAGGGCCGTGTAAACCACACGGGTTGCTATGAACTCGGGAGCAACGCGCACATATCGGGACAGACCTTCATCGGTGATTGTCGGCCGAAGCGAGGCATTCCGACAAAGAGCTTGCAGTGCTTTCAGAGCAAGCCGCGCAGCATGTCGTCCAACGTCGTTGCCGGCGTGAAACCGAGCTGTGCCGCGAGCTCGCGCGTATCCGCGACCATGTCGTGCCCGTACGCGCGGGCGAGGCTCGCAGGCAAACCCGGAACCGTGCGCCGGTGCGCGATGCGGCCCTTGCCGGTTGCGCGCGCCACGAGCTCGTCGTATGTGACGGTGTCGGGCCCGCCGACGTCCCAAGTTCCGTTCACCGCGGCGTCGCGCGCATCCGCGACGAGCAACGCGGCCGCGACGTCGCGCGCGGCGACGGGGTTCAGCGATTGCGTGCCGGGCGCGGGGGCGATGGGTGTGCGGGCGGTGCGGGCGAGCCGTAACGCGTTAGCAATAGGAGCGTCCGCACCGATCACCGGCGCACAGCGGAGGATTCCATACTGGAGGCCGGACTTCGCGATAATCTCGTCGGCACGCCCGCGCACGCGCAGGTAATCGTTCGCCGACGACGCGTCGGCCCCGAGCTCCGAGGTCGCAAGGAACCGCACCACGCCCGCGCTGTCCGCAGCCCGCACCGCGACCTCGGCCGTCTCCTCGACGAACCACTCCAGCGTCCGCCCGCGCGGCGGCGACGGCCCCCCTGCAAGGTGCACGACCGTGTGCACCTGCTCCATCGCCGATTCGATCCGCCCGATGTCGTCGAGCTCGCCCACCGCGACCTTGCAACCGGCTTCGCGAAACGCGGCGTCGTCCTCCTCGACGTACACGCGCACTTGCGCATCCTGTTCGAGGAGCAAGCCCGCAAGCTCGCGCCCCACGTCGCGTGCCGCTCCGATGATGAGGACGGGCACGCTAGAAGCGCGGCGCTTCGCGGTACTCGCCGAAGACGTCGCGCAGCGCGCCGATGATCTCGCCCTCGGTCGCGGACGCGCGCGCCGCGTCGATGATGAACGGGACGAGGTTGTCGCTTCCGCTTGCGGCCTTGCGCAGCCCGTCGAGAGCCGCGTCCACGGCCGCGCCGTCACGATCGCGCCGCACCTCCCCCAGTGAGGCGACTTGCTCCCGCTCTACCTCTTTGGAGATGCGCAAGATCTCGAGCTCGCGCTCGTTCGGCGCGACGAACTCGTTGACGCCGACGATCACCTTGCGCTTCTTCTCCACCAACCGCTGGTAGCGGTATGCCGCGTCGGCGATCTCCTGCTGGAACCACCCCTGCTCGATCCCGGCGAGCACGCCCGGGAGCATCCCCTTGCCGCCGCCGAGCCGGTCGATCTGGCGGAAGTACTCCTCGGCGCGCTCCTCCATGGTGTTCGTGAGCGACTCCACGAACCACGAGCCGCCGAGCGGGTCGATCACGTTCGTCGCCCCGGTCTCGTGCGCGATCACCTGTTGCGTGCGCAGCGCGATCCCCGCCGCCTCTTGCGTCGGCAGCGCCAGCACCTCGTCCAGCGCGTTCGTGTGCAAGGAGTTCGTGCCGCCGAGCACCGCTGCGAGCGCCTCGATCGCCGTGCGCACCACGTTGTTGTACGGCTGCTGCGCCGTGAGCGACACGCCGGCCGTCTGCGTGTGGAACTTCAGCATCATCGACTTGTTCTTCGTCGCGCCGTACCGGTCGCGCAGCCACCGCGCCCAGATACGCCGTGCCGCCCGGAACTTCGCGATCTCTTCGAAGAAATCGATGTGCGCGTCGAAGAAGAATGACAGCCCGGACGCGAAGTCGTCCACGCTCAGGCCGCGCTGCTTGCCGAGCTCCACGTACGCGAAGCCGTCCGCGAGCGTGAACGCAAGCTCTTGTGCCGCGGTCGAGCCCGCCTCACGGATGTGATAGCCGGAGACCGAGATCGGATAGTACTTCGGCGTCTCGCGCGCGCAGAACTCGATGAGGTCACCGATCAACCGCAGGTGCGGCTCCGGCGGGAACACCCATTCTTTCTGCGCTATGTACTCCTTGAGGATGTCGGTCTGGAGCGTCCCGCCGAGGGACTTCCACGGCACGCCCTGCCGCTCCGCCGCGACGAGGTAGAACGCGAACAGGATCACCGCGGGCCCGGAGATCGTCATCGACGTCGTGATATCCCCGAGCGGCAACCCGTCGAACAGCACCTCCATGTCGTGCGCAGAGTCGACCGCCACGCCGCAGTGACCGACCTCGCCCTCGCTGCGCGGGTCGTCGGAGTCGCGTCCCATCAGCGTCGGCATGTCGAACGCAACGGAAAGCCCGGCCTGTCCCTGCTGCATGAGGTACTTGTAGCGCTCGTTCGTCTGCCGCACGTTGCCGAACCCGGAGAACTGCCGGATCGTCCACAGCCGCCCTCGATACATCGAGGTGTACACGCCGCGCGTGTACGGGAAGTGACCCGGCGTGCCGATGTCGCGCTCGTAGTCGATGCGCTCGACGTCGGCGGGCGTGTACAACGGTTCGAGCGTCTCGCCGGAGATCGTGTCGAAGTCGGCCTCACGCTTGCGCGCGGCCTCGTACTCCTTCCGCCAGTGCTCGAACGACTCGCTCATGATCACCTGACCTGTGCGATGAGTTTATCGGCAGCGGCGTACGGGTCGAGCCGGCCCGCCGCGACCTCGGCCGCGAGCTCGTCGAGGAGCGCTCCCGTCCCGACCTCCCCGATCGCACGCCGCAGCTCGGTCAGCGCGATCTCGGAGATCTCCCGCGCCGCGCGTCGCCGGCGTCGCCGCTCGAGGTCGCCGCTCGATTCCTGCGCGGCGCGATGCTGCTCGACGGCCGACCATATCTCCTCCACGCCCTCGCCCGATTCCGCCGACGCCAGCAGCACCGGCGGCGTCCACTCGCGGTGCGGTCCCAGCTCCAGCATCTGCACGATGTCGCGTTGCGCCTGGCGCGCGCCCTCGCGGTCGGCTTTGTTAACCACGAACACGTCGCCGATCTCCAGGATGCCGGCCTTGTTCGCCTGCACGGAGTCGCCCATGCCGGGCGCGAGCACCACGAGCGTCGTGTCGGACGCGTTCGCGACCTCCACCTCTGCTTGACCCACGCCGACGGTTTCGAGGAGCACCACGTCCGAGCCGGCTGCGTCGAGGATGCGCAGCGCGTGCGGCGTCGCCCACGCGAGGCCGCCGAGCCGCCCGCGCGTCGCCATCGACCGGATGAACACCTCCGGATCGGTCGCGTGCTGCTGCATGCGCAGGCGGTCGCCGAGCAACGCGCCGCCGGTGAACGGTGACGACGGGTCCACGGCGAGCACCGAGACCTTGACGCCGCGCGCACGCAGCACGCCCACGAGCGCGGCGGTGAGCGTGGACTTGCCGACGCCGGGCGAGCCCGTGAGCCCCACCGTGTACGCGCCGCGCGCGAGCGGGCCCAGCGCGCGCACGATCTCCTCGATCTCGGGCGCCTCGTCCTCGACGAGCGAGATCAGCCGCGCGATGGTGCGGCGGTCCCCCGCGCGGAGCCTCTCCACGTATGCGTCGACGTCCATGCACGCAATCGTACCCGGTGGGTACGACATTCTCCGCGCGGTCGCGGAAGTTAGCGCGACTCGCCGGGCGGTGCGTCCTTCACGCCGGTGATGCGGAAGCTCGTCCCCGCGCGATAGATGAAGTTCATCGTGATGAGCACGGCCACGAATCCTTCGACGTAGCGGGAGTTCGACAGCGGCCCGCCGTCGAGCGCGCGCAGGCCGGGGATCTGCTCCAGCAGTTCCATGACGATGCGCTTCGCCTCCGCGTCGTCGCCGCACACGACGGTGTCGGAATGAATCTCGTGCACGAGGTCGGCGAAGCGGCTCACGCGAATCTCGTGGAGCGCTCCCACGACGCGTGCGGTCGGCACGAGCTGCGCCACTTCTTCGGCGAGCGAGCCGGCCGCCGGCTTGTCCACGATCACTCGCCGGTCGGCGACGCGGATCGGGTTGGCGATCGAGACGACGATCTTGCCGGCGAGGTCGGCGGCCAGCGCCTCGACAGTCGCGCGCTGCGCGTCGAACGGAACGGTGAGGAACACCACGTCCGCCTGGCCGACCGCGACCGCGTTCTCCGCAAAGTGCGCGTCGGCGCCGGGAACGGCGGCGATCACGGTGTCGCGCGCGGCCTCGGCGCGCTCGAGGGTGCGCGAGCCGAGGATGACGGTGTGACCGGCTTTCGCGAAGCGCTCCGCGAGGCCCGTGCCGGCAGGGCCGGTGCCGCCGACGAATGCGATCTTCACGAGACGCTCAACAATTCTTGAAGATGGCGCACGAGGCCGAGGTGCGCGACCATCCCGCGAACCTTGATCTTGCCGGTGAGAATTTGTTTGGTGAGGAGACGGCCTTCGGGCTTGAGCATGTCGGGCAGCCCCATGCGCAACGGCACCGTGGAGAACGCCATCATCTGCTCGGAGTTCGCGACGATCTCCACGGATGGTTTCTCGCGTGGAGCGTTCGTCACGCGCACGATGCCGTCGCGGAACGACAGCGCGGCGCCGGCGTCGACGTCGGGTGCGCGCAACGCGACGGTTCCGCGCGCGCCGTTGAGATGGCCGAGCAAACCGGGGTTCGCTTCGAGGTTGCCGCGAAGGATCCCGGCGATCATGTCGGCGAGCCCTTCGAGCTCCTCGCCGGCGACGACGCGTTCGCTCATTGCTCGTCGACGAACTCGGTTTGCACGGCGCCGGCGAGATTCACCAATTCGTTCGCCGCGCGCACGTACCGCACGAGCGTCGGCATGTCGCCTTGGAGCTTCAACTTCCCTTGCATCATGCCCTTGATGGGGTCGAGCTCCTTGCGGATCACTTGCTTCCAGCGCGAGTACGGCGCGCGGATGACGAACTTGGCCTTCGCGCCCTCCTCCGGCGGAATGCCGTAGCGTGCGTGGCGGCACTTGCCGTGCCACAGGTCGGCCCACGTCCACACGTCCTCGGGCACGTCCTTGTCCGGCTCGGCCTCGAAGACGTACGCGATATCGCCCTCCCACGTGGCCGCAGCCTCCGCGTACTCCTTCGAGGAGTTGATCTTCTCGACGTACTCGTCGAGCCATTCCTTGCTCGGGAACAGCGCCATGGGGCCTCCTCGCGTTCGCTGGCGGCGAAGTGTAACGGGCGGGTGCGCCGAGGAAAAACTGGGGCGGCGTCAGGTCATGTTGCGGGCGATGATGATGAAGTTCACCCCGTTGAACAACGCGTGCGCCACGACGCACGGCACGATCGAGCGGCGGCTCTCGAAGACGCTGGCGAGGATGAAGCCCAGCGCGCCGATCGGCAGGTACAGCAACGGGTACACGTGCGCGAGCCCGAACAGCAGCGCCGTCCAGAGACCGGCCCACGCGAACCGGCTCCACTTGCGCACGGCCTGGAAGAGGAATCCGCGAAAGAAGGTCTCCTCTGCGATAGGGGCGATGATCGACACGGCGAGGCCGATGACGATGACGGTGAGGAGACCGGGACTCTCGAGCGGGACCTGGTTCGGTTCCTTGAAGTCGTAGCCGAGCGCGCGTCCGAAGACGAGGATCAAGAACAGGATCACGAACGACGCCGCCATCCCGGCGAGGCCGGCGCCGATGCCGGACGCGATGTCGCCGCGCACGTCCGCGCGCGACCAGCCCAGCTCGCGCCAGCCGGCGCCGTGCCGCGCGCGCACCCAGGCAAAGGTTGCGAGCAACAGGATCGACTCGCCGACGATCACGCCGAAGACGATGGCAGCGTTCTTGGGCACGAGCTGCGCGACGAGCGCGAGCAACGATTGCGCGACGAGGAACTGGATGAGGTAGACGAGCAACGCCTCCCATCCACGCCACGGTACCGGCGACGCAGGGGTCTCGACGGGCGGCTGCTCCAACGCGCGCCTACGCCTCGAGGTGCTGCAACGCGCGCGGGCTCTGACGCGAGATGCCGGCGCCGAGCGCGGCGAGCTTTCCCTCGAAGTCCTCGTAGCCGCGATCGATGTACTCGATCGCCGAGATGTCGGTCGTGCCTTCCGCCGCGAGCCCCGCGATCACCAGCGCAGCGCCGGCCCGAATGTCGGGCGCGCGCACCGGCGCGCCCTGCAATCCGGTGCGACCGCGGATCACCGCGTGGTGGCCTTCGGTGCGAATGTCGGCGCCCATGCGCAACAGCTCGTCGACGAACATGAAGCGGTTCTCGAAGACGTTCTCCGTCGCGATCGACGTGCCCTCGGCGAGCGACAGCAGCACCATCATCTGCGGCTGCAAGTCGGTTGGGAACCCGGGATACGGCAGCGTCACGAAGTCCACGGCGCGCGGCGGCCCGTCGATAGCGACGCGCACGAAATCGGGCCCGGCCTCGACGGTGCATCCCGCGTCGGCGAGCTTCGTCAGCACGAGGTCGAGGTGATCGGCGCGCGCGCCCGACGCGATCACGTCGCCGCCGGTGGCGGCGGCCGCGATGAGATAGGTGCCGGCCTCGATGCGATCGGGCACCACGATGTGCTCCACCGGGTGCAACGCGTCCACGCCTTGGATCTCGATCGCAGGTGTGCCCGCGCCGAAGATATGAGCGCCCATCGACGACAGCATGTGCGCGAGGTCGGCGATCTCGGGCTCGCGCGCCGCGTTCTCGATCACCGTGGTGCCGCGCGCGAGCACCGCGGCCATCAGCAAGTTCTCGGTGGCTCCGACCGAGGGGAAATCCAGCGTGATCGACGTGCCTCGCAGCCCGTTCGCACACGATGCGTTGAGATAGCCATGGTCGTACGAAACCTCGACGCCCATCCGCTCCAATCCACGCAAGTGCAGGTCGATCTTGCGCGAGCCGATGTTGCAGCCTCCCGGCATCGCGACGCGCGCAGCGCCCACACGCGCGAGCAGCGGGCCCAGCACGATGATCGACGCGCGCATCTGGCGCACCAGCTCGTACGGCGCTTCGCTCAACGGCGAGCCGGGCGAGTCGATCGTCATGGACCCGTCGACGAACTGCACGGCGGCGCCGAGGCGCTCGAGCATGCGCGCCATCGTCTCGACGTCGGCGATGCGCGGGACGGATCGCAACGTCGTACGGCCTTCCGCGAGCAACGCGGCGGCCATCAATTTCAGCGCGGAATTCTTCGCGCCGCCGACGGCGACGGTGCCGCGCAAAGCGGCGCCTCCGGTAACGAGATAGCGATCCATCCTGGATGGGATTCTATTCAGCCGAGCGGCGGTTCAAACGAAGCGCCGTCAACGATCACATTTTCTCGATGCCGTGTACCGCTTCGATCGCACGCGCCCGCGCGAGGCGGCGCTTGGCGCCGTCCTCCTCGGCGTCGGCCGCGATGCGACGCTCCAGCTCCGCGATCTCCTGGCGGGTGGCGTCGATGTCGATCTCCTTGGGCAGCAGCACGAACTCCGCGAGCACGATCGCGGTCTCGCCGTTCATCTGCAGGAAGCCGCCGTCGACCACCATCGTCTCGCGCTTCTCACCCTCACGCACGATCGTGAGCGGGCCGACGCTCAGCGCGATCAGCACCGGAGCGTGACCGGCCATGAGGCCGATGTCGCCCTCCAAGCCTTTCGCGATGAGCAGCGTCGCGTCGTCGCAGACCGCGATCTCGCGGTCCGGCGTGACGACCTGGACGTTGAACGGCATCAGACGGTGACGCCCATCTCGTGCGCCTTCTGCTGCACCTCGTCGATCCCGCCGACCATGTAGAACGCCTGCTCCGGGATGTGGTCCATGTCGCCGCGCGCCACCGCGTTGAACGCTTCGATGGTGTCGGCGACCGGCACGTACTTGCCCGGGATGCCGGTGAACTGCTCGGCGACGAAGAATGGCTGCGAGAGGAACTTCTGGATCTTGCGCGCACGCGCGACCGTGACCTTGTCCTCTTCGGAGAGCTCGTCGATGCCGAGGATCGCGATGATGTCTTGCAGGTCCTTGTAACGCTGCAGGATCTGCTGCACCTGGCGCGCGGCGTTGTAGTGCTCCTCGCCGATGTAGCGCGCGTCGAGGATGCGCGACGTGGAGTCGAGCGGGTCCACGGCCGGGTAGATGCCGAGCTCCGCGATCTGGCGCGAGAGAACCGTCGTCGCGTCGAGGTGCGCGAACGTGGTGTGCGGCGCCGGGTCGGTGATGTCGTCGGCGGGCACGTAGATCGCTTGCAGCGACGTGATCGAGCGGCCCTTCGTGGACGTGATGCGCTCCTGCAGGTCGCCCATCTCACCGGCGAGCGTCGGCTGGTAGCCCACCGCGGACGGCATGCGGCCGAGCAGCGTGGAGACCACGGAACCCGCCTGCACGAAGCGGAAGATGTTGTCCACGAACAGCAGCACGTCCTGGCGCTGCACGTCGCGGAAGTACTCCGCCATCGTCAACGCGGCGAGCGCGACGCGGAGACGCACGCCCGGCGGCTCGTCCATCTGGCCGTACACGAGCGCCGCCTTGTCGATGACGCCCGACTCCTTCATCTCCAGCAGCAGGTCGGTGCCTTCGCGCGTGCGCTCGCCGACGCCCGCGAACACCGACACGCCGCCGTGCTGCTTCGCGACGCGGTTGATCATCTCCATGATGACGACGGTCTTGCCGACGCCGGCGCCGCCGAACATGCCGATCTTTCCGCCCTTCACGTACGGCTCCAGCAGGTCGATGACCTTGATGCCGGTCTCGAACATCTCGGTCTTCGGCTCGAGGTCCTCGAAGGCCGGCGGATCGCGGTGGATGGGCCAGCGCTCGGTCACTTCCAGCTCCGGCGCGTCCAGCGCCGTGCCGGTCACGTTCCACACGTGGCCGAGCGTGACGTTGCCGACCGGGACGGTGATCGGCTGGCCGGTGTTGCGCGCGACCGCGCCGCGGCGCAAGCCGTCGGTGGGCTTCATGCACACCGCGCGCACGACCGACTCGCCGACGTGCTGCGCGACCTCGGCCACGATCACGTCGCGCTTGCCCTCGATCTCGCGCTCGATCTCCAGCGCGTAGTCCACCTCGGGAAGGTGCTCGGGCGGGAACTCAACGTCTACGACGGGGCCGATGATCTGCACGACGCGCCCGTCCGGCCGGTCCTTCGTCGCAGCGTTTTCGACAACGGTTGCGGTATCGCTCATGTCTCTTCTCTCCTAGGAGACGCCGGCCTTCTGGGCCTGCTTCCGAAGCGCTTCCGCGCCTCCGACGATGTCCATGATCTCGGTGGTGATCTCGCTCTGGCGCGCCAGGTTCGCGATGCGCGTGAGGTCGCCGAGCAGCTCTTGCGCGTTCTCGGTGGCGGTCTTCATCGCGCGGCGCCGCGCGGCGTGCTCG
>JBIOWR010000273.1:0-2199 GCA_044868775.1 Actinomycetota bacterium | reverse complement strand
GCTTGCGACGCCGCGCGCAGCATCGCGCGCACGATCGCCACCGCGATCTTGCGCTCCACGTATCGCTCGTACAGCGGGAAGGTGCCGTCGGTGAGCGCGTCCGGTCCCCACATGCCGGTGTGCACGTCCGGCCCGGCGTGGTTGTGCGTGCTCGAAAGGATGATGCGGTCGAGGAAGAACTCGTACGTCGCGCGCTCGGGGACTCGGTGCCACAGCGAGCGGGTCTGCTCCAATATTCGGTCGGTCCAGTCGCTGAAATATCCGTAGACGTCCAGCGAGACCAGCGCCACGCTTTCGTATTGGGCCGCGTACCGGTCGAGGTCGGTGTCCTCCAGCGACTCGGCCACCACCGCGGCGCGCACTGAGATCGGGTCCATGACGCCGGTCGCCGCGCGATCGCGCTCGCGCCCCGCGAGGTAGATGCCGTCCCACTTCCCGGCCGAGTCGCGATCGAGCGCCGTGTTGCCGGGGTCGTCGGTGAAGCGCTCGCCGTTCGCCGCGTCGTACCGGCCGTAGCCGTTGGCATCGGCGAACGGCTCACCCCACATGCCGGTGTGCGTGATCGTGCCTTCGAACGCCGACATCGCCTTGAACACGTCGTCCGCGATACACGCGGCGTCGCACGGGAGTCCGTCGGGGTTGGAGAGGTCGCTTCCGGCGAGCGTGAACGGCGTCACGTTTTCACGAGCGGCGCCGGTGTACAGGCGCACGTCGTCTCCGGCGCGCGCGATCTGCAGCACACCGGCGACAATGCCGGAAAGCACGAGAACGACCAGAATCGGCCGTTTTGCCACGTGGTCCTCCCCTCTCCCAACGCGGGAAATTCGACTGCACCCTTCGCGATGCCTTTCGCGCTTTCGGAAGAGGGTGATTTGGAGGAGTTGTACCGGGGTGATTTGGAGGTTTTCGGGAATCGCGCCGAGGGTATCCCTTGGTCCGATACCGATTGCCCTGTTGGGGGTTGAGCAGTGAGAGACGTCGTCGTTCACATTCCGGCACGACCGGACTTCGTGCACGTGCTGCGCACCGCCGTCGCAAGCGTGGCCGCGCGCATGAACTTCACCTTCGACGCCATCGAGGACTTGCGGATCGCCGTCGACGAGGCGTGCGCGCACTTGCTGGGCGTGTCGGCTCCGGCCAGCACGCTCACGATGCGCATGACGCCGAACGGCGGCGACCTCGCGGTGCTGGCGTCCACCGACGCCGAGCCCGCGGACTGGCCGCCGGCCGGCGCGCAGCAGACGCTCGCGTGGCAGATCCTCAGCGCGCTTGCCGACGACGTCGCGTTCGAGCGCGACGGCCGCGGCGCGGCGTTGCGCCTGCGCAAACGCGGCGTGGAGACCGCATGAACGAGCGCGATACCCGCACGATCGACCGCGATCACGCGCGCGAGCTGTTCCGGCGCATCCGCGACGGCGACCGCCCGGCGGAGGCGCGCGAGGAGCTCGTGAAGATGAATTACCCGCTCGTGGAGTACCTGGTGCGCCGCTTCCGCGGCCGCGGCGAGCCGCTCGACGACCTCATGCAAGTCGCCTCGATCGGCCTCCTCAAAGCCATCGACCGCTTCGACATCGATCGCGACGTGGAGTTCTCGACGTACGCCACGCCGACGATCATCGGCGAGCTGAAGCGGCACTTCCGGGACAAGGGCTGGGCGATCCGGGTGCCGCGCCGCTTGCAAGAGATCGGCATGCAGATCACCAAGATCGTCGCGACGCTCTCGCAAGAGCTGGGGCGCTCTCCGACCGTGCAAGAGATCGCGGAGAAGGCCGGCATCACCGAGGACGAAGTCATCGAAGGAATGGACACGGTGCACGCGTACTCGACGCTGTCGCTCGACGCGCCGGCCGGCGACGAGGGCACCACGTCGCTCGAGACGCTCGGCGCCGAGGACGAGACGCTGGAGCTGCTGGAGTCTTGGGCGAGCGTCGCGCCGCTGTTGCAAGAGCTGCCGTCACGCGAGCGCCGCATCCTGTACTTGCGCTTCTTCCGCGGCCTCACGCAATCGCAGATCGCGCAAGAGCTGAACATCTCCCAGATGCACGTGTCGCGACTGCTGTCGCGAACCCTCGTGCAGCTGCGCGAAGCGCTCGGGCCGTTCGGCGGCTGAGCGCACGGCCCGCGCGCGCTGCTAGCCTGGCGGCGTGACGCGCGGCCTGCTCCTCATCAACCCTAAAGCCACAACGGTGACCCCGCGCG
>JBIOWR010000272.1:0-6417 GCA_044868775.1 Actinomycetota bacterium | reverse complement strand
GATCGCGTAAAGCGTCTTCACCTCGGAGCGGCGCGCGTACTCCACGACGCCGAGCACGCCCACCGGCACCACGAGCGCCGCGAGCGACGTGCCGCTCGCTTCGCGTTGGGTGAGGCCCAACAGCACGAGCACCGGCACGATGAGGATGCCGCCGCCGATGCCGAAGAGCCCGGACAGGACGCCCGCGGCGACGCCGAGCACGATGCCGATCAGCACGTCCGACACGGGCGATCCCTCCTCGGGCGGATGCTAGCATCGCATCGTGGTGCGACCCGTGCGCGCGGTTTTCGTAGGGATTCTGTGCTGTGCTTTCGTGATCCCGGCCGCCCCCGCACGAGCGGCGGCCGACATGGACTTCGTCGTCACCTCGATCTCGTCGTTCGTCGGCACCGGGCTGCCGCTGCGCATCGGGATCACGGTGCGCAACCTCGGCGACACCCCGGTGGAGGGCGCCGCGCTGCGCTTCACGCTCCACGATCGCGTGCGCACGCGGTCGGCGTTGCGACAAGCGCTCGACACCGAGCCCCGAACCGACGTGCTCGCGGTGACCACCGAGCAGTTGGAGGAGCCGCTGCCGCAGGGCGAGCGACGCGTCGTGAACATCGAGCGCGACCTCGGCACGCTGGCGAGCCCGTTCCGCCGTCCGCAAGACGGCGTGTATCCCATCACGATCCAGCTTCGCGCCGCCGGCGAGAAGATCGACGAAGCCGCGACGGCAATCCCGTTCTTCTTCGAGCAACCCACCAGCAAGCTCAATGTCGTCGCCGTGTTCCCGATCCACGTGCCGGCCGCGTTCGACGCCGCGGGCGCGTACCAAGTCGGCGGCCTCGACCGTTCGGTGCAGCGCAACGGGCGCCTCGACGTGTTGCTCAACGCGCTCGCCGCGCAACCTCCGCTCGCGCTCACGATCGCTCCGACGGCGTTGACGCTGGACCAGTTGAACGACCTCGGAGATGGGTACCTCGCCCGAGACGCAGGAGGCACCCACGACGTCGCCGACGACGACCCCTCGTCCGTCGCCGCGCGTGCCGCGCTCGATCACTTGCGCCAGATCGCCGGAGCGCCGGTCGTGCAAACCGTGTCGAGCACGTACGCGCGCGCCGACCTCCTCGGGCTCACGCACAACGGCATGGTCGGCGACGTGCGCACGCAATTCACCCAGGAGCGCGAGCGCGACTCGCTGCTGCTGGGCCGCGAGCCCGACGCCGGCGTGTTCGCTCCCGCCGACTACGCGCTCGACGCGCGCAGCGCGGTGGAAGTCTCGCGTCAGGGAGTGCAGACGGTGATCCTCGCGCCGGAAAGCTTGCCCGATCGCGAGACACGCTTCGGCTACGACCGGCCCGAGACCGTGACCGGTGGTGGAGGCGTCCGCTTCACCGCGCTGGTCGTCGATCCGTCGATTCGCGATCGCTTGATCCTCAAGAACGACGCGGTGCTCAACGCGCAAGGAGCGCTTGCGGAAACCGCGGCCTCGTACTTCGAGTTGCCTGCGCTCGCGGCCGAGCGCTTGATCGTCGTCGCGACGCCGAGCACGCCGGATCCCGCCGTAGCGCGCACGCTGACCGCCGGGTTCGCGAGCGCGCCGTGGATCCACCTGCGCACCGCCGGCGACGCGGCGAACACGCTGGAGCCGAGCACCGAGCCCATCGCCTTGCCGTTGCAACGCACGCCCGATCGCGCACCGCTGAGCGCCGCGCGCGCGGCGTCGCGCGTCGTGGCGACGCTCGGCTCGGTAGTCGAGGATGCGAGCGCGATCGCCGTGTTGCAGCGCTCGATCCTCGCGGCGGAATCGGCGGACTGGATCACCGACCAAGCGCGAGGCTCGATCCTCGCGCGCGCGGCGCGCGGCACCGCAGAGCGCTCGCTCGCGCTCATCAGGGTCGCCGCACGCCAGGTCACGCTTACGTCGCGCATCGCGCAGATCCCGGTGACGGTGCTCAACGACACCGGCGGCCCGATCAAGGTCCGCATCGCGCTGGAGTCCGGAAAGATCACGTTCCCCGACGGCGCAACCCAAGACCTCGAGGTGCAATCGCGCGTCGAGACGGTGACGTTCCGAGCCGAGACGCGCGTCACCGGCTCGTTCCCGGTCACCGTTCGGATTCTCACTCCTGACGGAACATCCACCGTCGGAGAGGGACAGCTCGTCGTGCGCTCGACGGCGGTGAGCGCCTTCACGCTCCTCGTCATCGGTGGCGGCCTGCTCGTGCTGCTCGCGAGCTGGGGCCGCCGCTCGCTGAAAACACGAAAGGCTTCGAAGGCGTGATCGCGACCGGCTGATAGCATCGCGGCGATGCCGGAACCCGAGCACGAGGAGCTCAACGAGCCCGCACCGGATCAGCCGGCGGTGTCGCTCGTGCGCGCGACGGCGGTGATGAGCGTCGGCACCTCGCTGTCGCGGATTACCGGGTTCCTGCGGCTGTCGGTGATGGCGTGGGCGATCGGCGGCGCCGAGACGAAGCTCCCCGACACGTACAACCTCGCGAACCAGCTCCCCAACATCGTGTACCAGCTCGTGCTCGGCGAGATCCTCGCAACGGTGTTCGTTCCGATCTTCGTGGAGTACATCACGACACGCGAGCGCGAAGAGTCGTGGAGGCTCGCGTCGACGATCCTCAACCTCGCGTTCTTCATCGCGTTCATCGTGTCGGCCATCACGGTGCTCGCGGCGCCGTGGCTCATTCGCATCTACACCTTCCGCCTCACCGGGCCGGAGGTCGCCGCGCAGAACGAGACGGGCGCGTTCCTGCTTCGGTTCTTCATGCCGCAGATGATCTTCTACGCGACCGGCGCGGTGCTCACGGGGTTGCTGAACGCGCATCGCAAGTTCGCCGTCCCGATGTTCGCGCCGGTGCTCAACAACGTGATCGTGATGGGAACCTTCATCGCGTTCCGCATGATGCACCCACACGGCATCCCGCAGCTCGACACGCTCACCACCGCGGACAAGGCCTTGCTGGGAGGCGGCACGACGCTCGGCGTCGTCGTCATGACGATGGTGCTGTGGCCGTTCGTGCGCAAGCTCCCGGGCAAGTACCGGCTGCGCGCGTGGGACTGGCGGCACCCGGCCGTGCGGCACGTCGGCAACCTTGCGAAGTACTCGTTCGGCTTCGTGATCATCAACCAGATCGGGCTGTGGGTCGTGCTCGCGCTCGCGAACGGCGTGCGCGGAGGCGTCACCGCGTTCCTCAGCGCGTACACGCTGTATCAATTGCCATACGGGATCTTTGCCGTCAGCGTGTTCACCGCGCTCGTGCCGGCGCTGTCGGAGTATCACGTGCGCGACGACAAGGACAGCTTCCGTCGCGATCTCTCGATCGGGTTGCGCACCACCTCCTACATCGTGCTGCCTGCGGCGGCGGGCTTCATCGCGCTCGCGCATCCCATCGTGCGCCTGCTGTTGCAGCACGGCGTGTTCGGCAGCGGCTCCACCGACCTGTTCGCCGACACGCTCACGCTGATGGCCCTCGGCCTGGGCTCGTTCGCGTTCTTCCAGCAGGAGACGCGAGCGTTCTACGCCCGCCAGGACACGCGCTCGCCGTGGGTCGTCAACTTCTGGGCCACGGTCATCAACATCGCGATCAACTTCCCGCTGTACGTGTGGCTCCGCGTGCCGGGGCTCGCCCTCGCGCACGCACTGTCGTACACGGTTGCGGCCGTGTACGGCGCGGCCGTCTTGCGGCGCCAGCTGGGCGGCATCGACGGACGCCACCTGTTCGGGTCGCACGCGCGCATCCTCGTGGCGTCGGTGGCTACCGGGCTTGCCGCGTGGGCGACGTCGAGCGCCGTAGGATCGGTCGTAGACGTGAACACCTTCTCGGGTCAGCTGATGCAAGTGGGCGCCGGCGTCGCGGCCGGCGTCGCCGTGTACGCGGCGCTCTCGTTCACGCTCAAGCTGGAGGAGTTCCGGCCGCTCGTGCGCGCGTTCTCGGGAAAGCTGGCGCGAGGGCGCGCGTGAACGAGCGCGGAGGCATCATCACCGGCTGGCTCTTTCGCGTCGTCGTCGGACTCGCGCTGTTCGGCGTCCTCGCGTTCGAAGGCGGCGCGGTCATCGTCGCGATCGTCGGCGCCGACAGCGCGGCGCGCACCGCCGCGCAGGACGGCGTCGCGGAGTACGCGCGCGCACACCGCCTCGAGCCCGCACGAAAAGAGGCGGAGGCTGCGGCGAAACGCGAGGGCGCCAAGCTCGTCGACTTCAGGGCGGACGCAGCCGGCGCCGGCGGCCAATCGCGTGCCACGGCCGTCGTGGAGAAGGAAGCGAAGACGATCTTCATCCATCGCATCCCGTTCCTGAAGCGCTTCACCCGGCCGCGCTCGGACAGCACCGCGTACTTCACGTAGCGCGCAGCCGGTTCCACTTCATCGGTTCCGGGTAGTCTGGCCACCACATGGAATCCGTCCCCAAGACCGGCACCGTCGTCGCCGGCCGCTATCGCGTCACACGCCTTGCGTGGCCGACCGCGATCGGACCGGTGTGGCTCGCAAAGGACCTCGTGCTCGATCGCGACGTGCTGTTGCACTCGCTCGCACCCGATCTCGCGGAGCACGCGCACGCGCGCGAAGCCTTCGTCGCGTGCGCGTCCAAGTCCGCGCAAGTCGGCGGCGCCGATCTCGCCCAGGTCTACGACTGTGGAGACGATCCGCCGTATCTCGTCACCGAGCTGCCCGTCGGGGGACGCCTTGCCGAACGCCTCGCCGACGGCCCGCTCTCGCTTGCCGAGACCGCGCACGTCGTCGTCGGCCTCGCAACCGCGGTGCGCGCGCTGCGCGAGCACGGCACCGCGCACGGAGCGATCGGCCCGGCGTGGATCGGGCTCGACGTCGAAGGACGCCCGCGCCTCATGGGTGCCGGCCTCGCAGATGTTGCCGCAATCGCATCCGCGGTGCGCGACGCGCCCGGCGACCCACCGCTCGTGCCGCCCGGCTATCCCTCCGCGGCCGACGGCGACGCGCAGGTCGCCGACGAGCGCGGCGTCGCCGCGGTAGCGCTCCATGCGCTCACCGGAAAGGCGCCGGGTGAGCCTGGACGGTCGGCGTCTTCTCGCGCCGGCATCCCGCAAGCCGTCGCGCGCGCGATCGAGAAGGGCCTCGCGGGCGACGCGACCGCCGAGGACCTCGCGCGCGCGTTCGCCAACTACGCCACGCCGGCGGTTCCGACGGAGCGCGAGCCGAGCTTTCTCAACACCGAAGGCAAGTGGCTCTTCGCCGTTCTCGCGTTCCTCGTGCTCGGCGCAGCCGCGGTCGTCGTCGCGCTCGCGCTGGGAAAGATCGGACCTTCCTCCACCAACACAACGCCGTCCGGAACGGCAACCTCCACCGCAGGTCCGCTCGCCGTCGGCGCCGTGCACGACTTCGATCCGCTCGGCAACGACAGCGAGCATCCCGAGCAGGTGCGCCGCACCACCGACGGCGACCCCGCGACGGCGTGGTTCACGTTCTCGTACGCGACTGCGGACTTCGGCCGCGAGAAAAAAGGGCTCGGTCTCGTCTTCGACCTCGGCACCGAGACGAACGTGTCGCGCATCGTCGTTCGCACGCCGCTCGACGGATGGCAAGCGGAGTGGCGCGTCGGCACCACCGACGCCTCCAAGCCGGACGACTTCCGCGTGCTCAACTCGTTCACCGCGCAAGCGAGCACGCAACTCTCGTTCGACCGTCCCGCGAGAGCGCGCTACTGGGTGCTGTGGATCACGCGTCTCACCGACGCCGGCTCCGGAGGCCCGCTGCCGTTCCAGGCTGCGGTGTCCGAGGTGGAGTTCTTCGCCGGGAGAGCGTCGTGAACGTACGCGTCCTCGGCGAGCAGGACCGCCCGACGTACGAAGCGTTCACGTCGTCGTCGCCGCTCGCGGACGTGTTGCAGTCGTGGGCATGGGGAGAGCTGAAGCGCCGCAGCGGCTGGACGCCGCACCGCGTCGTCGTCGAGGACGGAGGATCCGTCGTCGCATCGGCGCAAGTCCTCGAGACGCGACCGGTGCGCGGCGCGCCGCCGATCCTGTACACGCCACGCGGCCCGGTGCTCGACTATCGACGCACCGACGCGTTGCGCGCGTTGATCGACGGCATCCGCGCGCGCAGCAGCAACGCGGTGCTGTTGAAGTCCGACCCTCCACTGGAGTCGGGCTCATTGGACGCAGCGGCGCTGTCACTCGCCGGCTTCCGCAAAGCCGGCGGTGGCGGCTTCGGCGGCGTGCAACCGACCGCCGTCATGGTGCTCGACCTCTCGCTCGGCCTCGACAAGGTGCACGAGGGCTTCCATTCCAAATGGCGTTACAACATTCGCCTCGCGGAACGAAAAGGCGTGGAGGTGTCCGTCGCCGGCGCCGACGAGCTCGACACCTTCTACGAGCTGTTGCTGGAGACCGCGCGGCGCGACAAGTTCCTCGTGCGCGGGCGAGATTACTTCCGCACGATGTATGA
>JBIOWR010000271.1:0-14806 GCA_044868775.1 Actinomycetota bacterium | reverse complement strand
CGATCCAGTACAAGGCGAGGTAGGAGCCGACCGACGTCTCCGGCGCGACCGAGGAGTGCTCGGGCACGATGCGCAGCTCCTTGTACGGACGCGTCGCAACCCAGCGTTTGCCGGCGAGGATGCCCGGACCGACGAGGCATCCCGCGTAGAAGTGATCGCGCTCGTACCACCGGTTGTACGCGACCTCGTGTCCCTTGTGCGGCTCGACGAGCGTGAACAGCATCGAGCCGAGCACGATCGGCTGTCCGGTCATCTTCCCTCCCGCGCTCGCTCGCGCAGCTCGTACTTCAAGACCTTGCCGCTCGCGTTCATCGGCAACGCGTCGACCACGACCACGCGACGCGGCACCTTGTAGTTCGCCATGCGTTCGCGCGCCCAACCGACGACCTGCCCGGGATCGATCGTGACGCCGGCGCGCGGCACCACGTACGCGACGCCCACCTCGCCGAGCCGCTCGTCGGGAGCGCCGACCACCGCCGCTTGTGCAATCGACTCGTGCGCGAGCAGCTCGTTCTCGATCTCCGCCGGGTACGCGTTGAACCCACCCACGATGAACATATCCTTCGTGCGATCCGTGATGCGAAGGTAGCCGCGCTCGTCCATGACGCCAACGTCGCCGGTGCGCAACCGCCCCTGCCCGTCGAACGCCTTGCTCGTCTCCTCGTCGTCCTCGAAATAACCCTTCATCACGTTGTATCCGCGAACGACGACCTCGCCGGGCTCGCCCGGCTTCACGGCGTTGCCGGCGTCGTCGACGACCTCGACGGTGGTGCCCGGAATCGCGCACCCGCTCGTGCGCGCGATCGTCTCCGCGTCGTCGTCGGGGCGGCACATCGTGACGACACCGGTGGCTTCGGTAAGCCCGTACGCCGTCAAGATGGTGTCGAACGTGAGCTCGCTGCGCATGCGCTTGATGAGCTCCACCGGCACGACGGCCGCTCCGGTGACGGCGAGGCGAAGCGACGAGAGGTCGTACTTCTCGCGCTCCGGCGAGTTGAGGATCGATTGGTACAGCGTCGGCGGGCCGGGCAGGACGGTGACGCGCTCTTCCGCGATGCGTTGCATCACCGACGCGGGCTCGAACACCGCGTGCGGGATCGTCGTCGCGCCGCGCATGATCGCCGAGAGAAAGCCGGCCTTGTACCCGAACGTGTGGAAGAACGGGTTGACCACGAGATACCGGTCGCCTTCGCGGAGCCCCACCAGCCGCGACCACGTCTCGAACACGCGCGTGGTCTGGCTGTGCGTCGTGATCACGCCTTTGGGCTTGCCGGTGGTGCCCGACGTGAAGATGACATCGCCGACGTCCTCGGGGTCGATCGCCGCAGCCGGACGATCGCCACGCGGACGCGCGCGGTCGAGCACGTCGCGCCACGCGTGCGTTCCCGGCGCGGGATCGCCGCGCAACACGACGATCTGCTCGAGAGCGGCGAGGTCGCTTCGCGCCGCGCGCAACATCGCGACGTAGTCGATGTCGAGGAAGCCGCTCACCGTGAACAGCACGCGCGCGCGTGTCTTTTCCAGGATGTAACTTGCTTCGCGCCCCTTGAAGCGCGTGTTGATCGGCGCGAGGACGCCTCCGGCGGCGAGCACACCGAGCGCCGCGACGATCCACTCGTGCATGTTCGGCGCCCATATCGCAGCACGATCGCCGGGGTCGATCTCGATCGCTTGCGCGGCGTGATCCATCGCGGCGCCGAGCTCTGCGAACGTCATGCGCACGTCCCCGTCGACCACCGCTACGCGATCGGCGAACGCAGCGGTCGCATGGCGCACCATCGCGGGGATCGACGTAAGGTCCGGCTCGTACACGTGCGCGCTCCATTCGCTCGTCGACACATCGGCGCCGCAGAAATCTGACGGTCCGTCAGGTTTGCATTACACTCCACGATCGTGCTCAAGGACAAGACCGCGATCGCAGGCATCGGACAGACGCCGTTCGCAAAGCACCTCGAAAAGCCGGAGAAGGCGCTTGCGTGCGATGCGATCGTGATGGCGCTCGACGACGCGGGCATCGACCCGTCCGAAGTCGACGCGTTCGCGTCGTACACCATGGAAGCTACCGACGAGGTCGAGGTGGCGAAGTCCATCGGAGCGGGCGACGTCACGTTCTTCTCCAAGGTTGGGTACGGCGGTGGAGGAGGGTGCGCGACCGTCGGCTTCCTCGCGATGGCGATCGCTACGGGACAGGCGAACGTCGGCGTCGCGTGGCGCGCGCGCAAGCGCGGGTCCGGCAAGCGGCCGTGGACCGACACGGTGAACCAGCTCCCGACGCCGGCGCAATGGACGCGCCCGTGGGGGTTGCTGCGGCCCGCCGACGAGATCGCGATGCTCACGCGCCGGTACATGCACGAGTTCGGTGCGACGCGCGACCACCTCGCCAACGTCGCGCTCGCGTGCCGCATGCACGCAAATCGCAACCCGGGCGCGCAGATGTACCAACGCAAGCTCGCGCGCGACGACTACATGAACGCGCGGTGGATCTCCGAGCCGCTGTGCCTGTTCGACAATTGCTTGGAGACCGACGGCGCGCTCGCGTGCGTGGTCGTCTCCGCGGAACGTGCCAAGGATTGCAAGCAACCGCCCGTGTATATCCACGCGTTCGCGCAGGGCATGCCTGCGCAGCATCACACCATGGTGAACTACTGGTGCGACGATCCCTTGCGCGGGCCGTCGTGGACGGCCGGCGAATTGCTGTGGAAGCGTGCCGACTTCGGCCCGCCGGACGTGAAGGTCGCCCAGATCTACGACGCCTTCTCCACGCTGATCCCGCTGTCGCTCGAAGGTTACGGCTTCTGCGGGCGCGGCGAAGGCGCGGCGTTCACAGAGGACGGCGCGATCGAGCTGGGCGGCAGGCTCCCGGTCAACACGAGCGGCGGCGGGCTCAGCGAGGCGTACGTGCACGGCTTCAACCTGATCACCGAGGGCGTGCGGCAGATGCGCGGAACATCCACGGCGCAAGTACCGGATGCCGATACCTGTTTGGTGACGGCCGGAGAGGGCGTGCCGACGAGCGCGTTCCTGCTACGACGATGAGCGACGTGTTGCTGCCGCTGCAGGACGAGGACGGCGCGCCGTTCTTCGACTACGCCGCGCGCGGGGAGCTGCGCATGCAAGCGTGCGGCTCGTGCAAGCGGCTTCGGTTTCCGCCGCGGCCGATGTGTCCGCACTGCCGCTCGACGGAAGTCACGTGGGAGAAGATGTCGGGGCGCGGAGCGATCTGGTCGTTCGTGGTGCCGCACCCGCCGCTGCTCCCCGCGTTCCAGGCGCTCGCGCCGTACAACGTCGTCGTCGTGCAGCTCGACGAAGAGCCCACGCTGCGACTCGCCGGCAACCTCGTGACGTCGGCGGAGGGAGCGATAAACGAGATCGACCCGAGCACGATCGAGATCGGCGCGCGTGTGCGCGTCGTGTTCCCGCCGCCGCTCGACGGCGGCGTCGTGCTCCCCCGCTGGGTGCTCGACGGCTAGGTCACGCGCACATGGGATCGCCCTCCGGACGTACGATCGCGACACGCCGGGCGCGCGCCGTCGCACCGATCTCCTCGCCGCTTTCGGCGTCGTAGAACACGAACCGTTTCCGCGCAGCGACGGGCTCGCCCGGAGCTTCGTCCGGCTTCAGCGGCACCATGTCCGTGCGCGGACAGAATCCGAACAGCGCGCCGAACTCCGCGGCGCACCGCCTGCACGGCACGATGTCTTCCGCGCTCGCCGATTCCTCGCTCGAACCACACCAAGGACACCAGAACGTGGTCACGTGAAGAGTCCCTCCTCTCGCCGCTCGGAGTCTTTCAGCTCGATGTTTCGGCGCTGCGACGTGGTGGTGAACTCGGGGTGACGACTTCGTCGCCCTTCCGGAAGAATCGCCGGAGAATCCCGCAGGAGAACCAAGGTGTAACGTCGATGAAACGCGCCGGTAAAGTCGGCGAAACCTTGCCCCTGTACCGTCTCTGGCATGAGCAGCGAGCCGGCGGTCGTCATCCTCGGCAGCCTCATGGTGGACGCCGTCGGCAACCGCATCACGTTCGGCTCGCAGACGATGCAACTCTCGCACGCCGCGTGCCGCTTGCTGGCGGTGCTCGTTGCGAACCGCCATCGCGTCGTCTCGCGAGGCGAGCTCGCAAAGCTGCTCGACTTGCGATGGGAACGATCCGTGGACGTGCTGGTGATGAAGATTCGGCGCACGCTCGGCGAGGACTCGGTCCGAACCGTCCGTGGACGCGGCTGGATCATCGACGGCCGGGCGTTCGGCGCGGAAGCCGCCGCCCACGCGTAACGCCTGAAGCGCGAAGGAGGTGCACGAAGATGCTGTCGGAAGCACTCTCCACGCTGATCGTGGAGTTCGCGAAGGAGCGCGAGTGGCTCTACGACGATCCCGCGTCGTTCCGCGGAGGAGTCGAGGAGGCCGTGCGCGCGCTCGGCGTCCTGCTGAACACCGGCGACGACGTCGAGGATGCGTTGCTGCGCTCGGCGGTCTGAACTCAGCCCTTCAACGCCACGAGCACGTCGTCGAGCAACCGGAAGCTGTCGCGGATCTTCATGAGGTCGGCGAGGAACGTGATGTTCCACAGCACGATGTGCTCGCACCCCAGCGCTTCGTATTCACGAACCTTGCGCACCATGTCGTCGGGCGTGCCGTGCAGCACGATGTCGTGCACGAGCTCTTCCGGCACGAGCGCCGACGCCTTGAGCGCCTCCTCCTTGCCGATGCGCGTCGGGATGTAATCGCGAATCCCGTCGAAGCCCTTGCCGAGGGGGTGCTCGACGCCGTACCGCTCGAACACCGCGGCCGGCAGCACGAGCATGTACGCGCGAATCAACGTGGAGTCGAGCATCGCGTGGCACTCCTCGTGATCGCTCGCGACCACCGCGTAGTGCCACAGCCCCATCGTGATCGCGTCGGGATCGCGGCCGGCGGCCTGCGCGGCGGCGCGGATGCGTTGCACCTTCTCGCCGTACTCGCCGGGCATCTGCAACGACGGGAGCCATCCGTCGGCGAGACGTCCGGTGATGTCGCACATGCGAGGGCCGTGCGCGCCGGTCCAGATCGGCGGATACACACCCGGCGTGTGCGGGCTCATCCCGTTCACCGCGTCGCGCAGCGTCCAGAACTCTCCATCGAAGTCCACCGGCTCGTTGTTCTCCCACAGCAAGCGAATGATCGTGAGCGCTTCCTCGAAGCGTGACACCGGCTTCTCGTACCTCAACCCGTACGGCTCGATGTTCTCCTTCTCCCCGGAGCCCACGCCGAGGATCGCGCGGCCCTTGCTCAAGTGGTCGAGCGTGAGCCATTCGTTCGCCAGCATCGCGGGGTGACGGCGCACGGTCTCGGTGACGCACGTCGCGAGCTTGATGCGATCGGTGTGCACGGCGGTGGCGGCGATGCACGCGACGGGATCGAGGTACACGTGCGGGTTCGGCTGGAAGTTCGCGAGCGGCGTGACGTCGGGCACCCAGATCGACTCGGGGTGCCACGCCATCCAGTGATCGGGGAACCAGATCGCGTCGTAGCCCTTCTCCTCGTTGCGCTTCGCGGTCTTGATGAGCATGTCGACGGGCGGCGTGATGGCGCCCGCGGCTCCGACTTCGATCGCCATTGAACGTCCTCCGATGTGCGCTCCGGGACTCGGCAGAGTAAAACATGACGGACCGTCAGATTGCGAAAGGAAGACCGGGAATGGCCATGCTCGACGGAAGGGTCGCGGTCGTCACGGGCGCCGGGCGCGGGATCGGCCGCGCGATCGCGCTCGAGCTCGCGCGCCACGGCGCGAAGATCGTGGTGAACGACGTCGGAGCCGGGCTCGACGGGCGCGGCACCGCCGAAGATCCGGCGCACGCGGTGTGCGAAGAGATCGAGGCGATCGGGAGCGAAGCCGCGCCGAGCTACGACGACGTGTCGCAGTTCGACACGGCGGCGGCGATCATCGAGACCGCCGTGTCGAAGTTCGGCTCCATCGACATCCTCGTCAACAACGCCGGCATCGTGCGCGACAAGAGCCTCGTGAAGATGACCGAGGACGACTTCGACGCCGTTCTCGCCGTGCACCTCAAGGGAACGTTCAACACGACGCGACACGCGGCGCCGCACATGAAACAGAACGGCTTCGGCCGCATCATCAACATCACGTCGAGCGCCGGCTTGCGCGGCAATTTCGGCCAGACGAACTACGCGGCCGCGAAGGCCGGCATCTACGGCATGACGATGGTGTGGGCGATCGAGCTGGCGAAGTACGGCATCACCGTCAACGCGATGGCGCCGGTTGCGGCGACGCGCATGACCGCAGGGCTCGCGGGTGCGCCGGCCGCGGAGATGACGCCCGAGATGGACCCGGCGCAGAACGCGCCCCTGATCGCGTACCTCGCTTCCGAGAAGGCCGCGCACGTGAACGGCCAGGTCTTCGGCCGCCGAGGGTTCGCGTACACGATCTTCCAGAAGCCGAAGCCGACCGCGCAGATGTTCAAGCCGGGAGGATGGACGGCAGGCGAGATCGCGGAGCACTTCGACAGCGTGCTCGCCGAGCACATGATGCCGCCGGGGCTCGACGTAGCCCCGAAACCTTCGCAGGAGAACACTCCATGATCGAGACCACGTTCGAAAACGGCTTCGGCGTCATTCGCATCGACCACGGCCCGGTGAACGCGATGGACGCCGATTTCTTCCCGGCGCTCGAAAAGGCGATGGAGCTGGCGGCGGACGCGCGGGCCGCGATCATCACCGGAAAGGACGGCGTGTTCTCGGCCGGCGCGGACCTCAAGGGCGTGCTGCGCTCCGACGACGAGTTCGTGCGTGCGCGCGTCGCCGACCTGTCGCACGCGTTCATGTCGGTGTTCCGCTTCCCCAAGCCGCTCGTCGCAGCGATCAACGGCCATGCGATCGCCGGCGGATGCGTCGTCGCGTGCTGCGCCGACTATCGCGTCATGGGAACGGCCGGAACCATCGGCCTCGCGGAGCTTCGCGTCGGCGTGCCGTTCCCGACGGCCGCCCTGGAGATCGTGCGTTTCGCGGCGGGAGGGCCGCACCTGCAAGAGCTCGTCTACCTCGGCAAGAACTACGCGCCCGAGGACGCGCTCGCGCGCGGTCTCGTGGACGAGGTCGTCGACGCCGCCGACGTCATGTCGCGCTCATTCGCCGTCGCGGATCAGCTGGCGCGGATCCCGGAGCGCACGTTCCGCCAGACGAAGGAGGCGCTCCGCGCGCCCACCGTGGAGCGCGTCGAGCGCGAAGCTGCTACGCGCGATCCCGAGGCGGCGGATACGTGGGTCTCCGAGGACGGACGCGGCGCGATCAAGAGCTTCCTCGACTCGTTGCGCGGCTAACGGTTGAACGGGCCGGTTATCTCGTAGGTCATCCCGATGCCGACCGGCGGCATGTTGAACGTGCCGCGCTGCGAGCCGACGTACATGCGATCGCCGGCGGGATTGAAGCACACGCCGGTCAGCTCGCTCCCGGTGTGACCGACCAGCTCCAGGAACGGCGACACAACGGTCGGCTCGCCCGGCGCGAGCATCACGAGCTGATGCGGGTCCGAGGAGTGATCCTCGCACACGAAGATCTCGCGGCCGGGTGACACGGTGACGTTGTCCACGCCGTTCAGGGGCGATCCCGGCGTCGCGCGCGAGTTGAAGAAGATCTCCAGCAGCATCGCGTCGACGTGGTACGCCCACAACCGGTCGTCGCCCTTGGTCGTGAAGTACACCGTGCGCTCGACGGCGTCGAACCACGCGCCTTCGCCCCCGTCGAAGCGCGTGCCGCCGTGATCCTGGTTGCGCGCGGGCCGCAGCCCGGACGTCGGCTCGGGCACCTCGTGCCACGTCACCGCGCCGGTAGCGGTATCCCACCGCGCGACCTCGAGCACGCCGAACGTCAGGTCTTCTTTCGTGTCGGGCGTGAATCGATAGAAGCATCCATCGTCTTCGTCCTCGGTGAGATAGACATGACCGAGAACGGGATCGACCGCCGCGGCCTCATGCGCGTACGCACCGAGCGCCGGACGGGGAATACCGGGGAGGATGCCGGTCGGGTCACACTCCCACACGTATCCGTTCGGGTGTTCCTCGCAGGAGAGCCATGTGCCCCACGGCGTCGGCCCGCCCGCACAGTTGAGATTGGAGCCGGCGAGCACGCGATACGCGCTCTCGATCTCGCCATCCGCACCAAATCGGATCGCGCTCGCGCCGCCGCCGAGCGCCGATGGCGCTTCGGAGTTGCACACGTAGATCCATCCACCGTCGCCGGTCGCGAACGTGGCCGCACCGTCGGGAACGTGATGCCACGGGTACAGAGTGCCCGGCACGAGCTCACCGCTCGTTGCGATGCGCTTCGACGTGAAGCCGGCAGGGAGACGGATGTTGTTCGCGTCGGGAGCACCGAGCGCGCCGTACGGACCCGGACCGAGCACCGGCGCGGGATGGTTCGCGAGCGCGCGGCGCCAGACCGACGCACCCAGGCTCGTGAAGGCCGCGGTTGCGACCAGACCGTTCTTCAGGAACGCCCGCCGATCCATTTCCAGCCTCATTCGGCGGCCGCGCGTTCGGTCCTGCCTGGACTCAGAACGTTCCGTTTCCGTTCATGCTCGCGAGCACCGTGCCGCCCGGATTTGCGAACGCCACCAGCGTCGCCGTGCGCGTCCCAAAGTTCGACGGATCGAATCGCACGACGATGGAGCAAGCTGCACCGCCCGGGAGCGGCGCTCCACAGCTCGAGCTGACGACCTGGAACTCCGGCGCGTTCGGCCCGGTGACGTAAAACCCGATCGGGCCGCTGGTCGCCTGCCCCATGTTGAAAACGGTGAAGCCCGCGGTCGCCGAGCCCGAGAACACCGACACGCTCCCGAAGTCGCGGAACGTCGGCGTGATCCCGAGCTGCGCCGGCGCCAACCCCGTTCCTTGCAGCGACGCGGTCGCAACGCCACCCGGGGAGGCCTCGGCGGTGAGCGTTGCGTTTTTCACGCCCGGCGTCGTCGGTCCGAAACGCGCGGTGATGCCGCACGACTGGGCGGGGGCAAGCGAGCTCGTGCACGACGTCGACAGGATGTGGAACTGCGATGGGTCGGGTCCGCTCAGCGTGATGGCGACCGTTCCGCTTGGCAGACCGCCGATATTCGTCAGGGTGAAGCTCATCGGCGGCGTGACTCCACCGGTGACCACAGAGCCGAAGTTGAAGCTCGTGGGGTTGATCACGAACTGCGCAGGCGGAAGCGGTTGGAACGTCGCCGTCACGTTGACATCGCTCGTCACGACGAGGGAGCAGTCGCCGGTGCCGGCACACGCGCCGCTCCATCCGGCGAACGACGACTCTTGGTCGGGCGTCGCCGTCAGCGTCAGCGCGGTTTCGTTCACCACGTACATCGAGCACGTCGCTCCGCAGTCGATTCCCGGCGGAGCGGACATGATCGCGCCGCCGCCCGCACCCGCGCGCGTCGCAGTCACGAGGAAGATCGGCTTCACCACGCGCACGGGGCTCAGCGTCTCGATGGGCAGGCCGCCGAACGCTCGCGTCTGCACCGTGTGGTTGACGGCGTCGGCGAACGGCGGAAGCTCGAAGGTGTAGAAGCCGTTCAGGTCCGACGTGACGATGTTCTCCAGGACGCCGTCGACTAGAACGTCGATGGTGGCCAGGACTCCGACCGGCCCGAGCGTGAGCGTGCCGACGAACGCTTCGATCGGCTCCCCAGTCCGGTACACCTGAGGCCCTCCCAGCGTCAGCGTCATCGGGGACTCGGCCCTCGCCGCACCCGCCCCCAACGTCGCCGCCACAGCCACGGCGAGCGCGAACAGCCTGAACACACGTCTCATCGTCGATTCCCCCCGTCTCGCCGCCGGTAATACGCCCGCGCTACCTATTCTCCGCTCCGGTCGGCATCCCTTCCCGAGCCCACAGAGACGGCGCCGGTCCCGGTCCGAGGCTCAGGAACGACCGCGCGGAGGCTTGCCGCTGCGGAAGTCAACGGTCATGGAACCATGACGAGCTTGGTGAAGGGCTCGTTGAGCGCGTGCGCGGCTTCGGTCCAGTTGACGACGGACGTGGTGACGAGCTCCGGCTTCAAGGAGCCCGAGGCGACGAGGTCGAGGATGCGCGGCATGGCGGGGCGTGCGCTCACGCGTCCGGTGACGAACGTGATGGTGTTCGTGTACATCTCCAGCAACGGCAGCGGGACGTCGCCGTAGTAGATGCCGACGCTCGTGCACACGCCTCCCCCGGCGGTGGAGCGAATCGCGCACGCGAGTCCGTCGGGCGACGCGCTCGCGTCCACGGTGATCAGGTGACGTCCTTGCCGGCGCGGATACGCCTCGTCCACGACGTCGGCGCCGAGCGACGCAGCCAGCGACAGACGATCGACGTTGGAGTCGACGTACGTCACGGCCGCGCCGAGCGCACGCGCGATCGCCACGGAATAGAGGCCGATCGAAGGCGCTCCTCCGGCGACCACGAGCACGGACGCGTCGGGAAAGCGGTCGAGTTGCGGCCCCACCGTTCGCCACGCGTCGGGGAGATTGTCGGAGATCGACGCCACCGCCGTCGGATCGATGCCCGAGGGAAGAGGCGCGAGCATCGCGTTGGCGTACGGGACGCGAACCCGATCCGACAGCGCGCCGCCCCACTCCCTGCGCGCGAGCGGCGCCATGCCGTACATCGCCATGCGCGGCTCGACGCCGTCGCACGCGGCGGTGTCGCCGCGGCGGCACGGCGCGCATTCGCCGCACGTGATCTGGAAGGGCACGGCAACGAGGTCGCCGGGCCGCACGCTCGTGACGTCGTCGCTCGTCTGCACCACACGCGCGACGCATTCGTGACCGAAGGCGAACGGTCCCTCGACCGGCACCAGGCCGCGGACGAACGCGGGATCCAGGTCGCACGTCGCGACTGCGACTGGCGCAACGATCGCCTCGCCGGGGCCTTGGAGGGCAGGCTCCGGAACGTCCTGCCATTCGAGCTTGCCCGGGGAGATAAAGGTGAGTTGGCGCATCGGTGCCTCCTCTTCGTCGGCGCAGCCGCGCGGCGGCGTGTGCTAGTATGTAGACCGATCATCATAGAAGGCAAATCGGGCGGGGCCAAGGAGGAAGCGCGGAACGATGCCGGTCAAAGCGATGGCACAGGGCGAGGCCGATCGGGCGACCCGGTCGAGGATGCTGCTGACGACGAGCAAGCTCCTGCAGACCCAGGGCTATCACGGCACCGGGTTGAGCCAGATCCTGGAGACGGCAGAGGCGCCGCGCGGATCGATGTACCACCACTTCCCCGGGGGCAAGGAACAGCTCGCGATCGAGGCGCTCGCCAAGTCCCAGGCGTGGGTCACGCGCGCCGTGGAGGCCGCGTTCGTCCGCGCAGGCGGCGACGCACGGCGCGGGTTGCGCGAGTTCGTCGAGGCATACGCGCAACAGCTCGAGCAGTCCGACTTCGCCGAAGGATGCCCGTTCGCAACCGTGGCGCTCGAATCGAGCGCGCTCCCCCAAACGATCCGCCGCGCATGCAAGGAGGCATACGCGGCCTGGCACGCACTGTTCGCCTCACGCCTCGCGCAGACGATGAACGTGCAACGCGCGTCGACCACGGCGACGCTCGTGCTCGCCGCGATCGAAGGAGCGCTCGTTCTGTCGAAGGCAAGCCGGTCCGCCGCACCGCTGCGATCGATCGGCAAAGAGCTGGACGCGCTCCTCGCCGGCTGAAACCGGCGCCGCCCGCGGCCGACGACGGGCTCGCGGCCGACGAAGGGCTCAAGTAGATGGGGGCTCGCTCCGACAGTCTCCTCCATGGGCGATATCGAGTACTACGTCCGTGGACGCGCGAGCACCGCCGCGCGCCGCGCCGGCGTGAGCGCTGCGGAGCAAGCCGACAAGCTCGCGCGCACCGACCCACGCACCGACGTCGCCGCCTGGCAAAAGGGCGCTGCCGGCGAGCGCGCCGTGGAGATTCCGCTCAACCAGTTGCGGGACGCGGGTTGGTACGTCTTCCACGACCTCACGATCGGATCCCGCGGCGCGAACGTCGACCATCTGGTGATCGGTCGCGCCGGGATCTTCTCCATCAACACGAAGAACCTCAGCGGCAAGGTATGGGTCGCTCCACGTTCGATGTACTACAACCAATATCGAACCAACTACTTGCCGAAAACCCGCCAAGAGGCCGACCGAGTTGCCGAGCGCTTGCAGCGCCGCGGTCTCGCAACCAATGTACGGGTCACGCCGGTGCTCGCACTCTTCTGCACGAAGATGACAATCAAGGAGATGCCGAGCGATGTCTTCGTCGTACGGGCGGAGCATCTCGCGTCGTGGCTGACGTCACGTCCGCCGGTCATGGCGGCGGAAGATGCGCGACGTATTGCCGTCGCCGCGGATGATCCCAAGACCTGGCTCCTCGGCTAGGGATCGCAGTCGCTGCCGACCACGTACCAACCGTGATCCGTCTGATCGAGCACGCGGTACGTCGCCGCGCTCGTGCCGGTGCGCATCACCCACGTGGATGCGCCGAACCGTTCGAGAGTGGTTCCGTCCGACGGGTCGCCGATTGCGCGGCGCGGGATGTCCACGGAGATCACGTTGCCGTCGATCGAACCCGAAGTACGGCGTCCGCCGAACGTCGGGCCGCTCACGTATCCGGCGCCGTTGGACGAATCGACGCCGTACGTGAACCGCACGCCGTTCGGACCACGAACCGCTTGCACGAAGTACCGCCGCGTCTCGTCTCGAGTCCACGACATCGTCCATCCGGCGCTGTCCCAACCCGGTGAGAGCGATGCGTTCGCGTCGTCGACGCGCGTCGAGATGCGGATGAGCTTCGAGCCGGAGTGAGCTCCCAGCGACCGCACGTCGAGCGCGGGCTCGTTACGCGGGACATCGGCGCCGTTCGCGGAGTAGATCGGCCCCGCGTCGCCGGCGACGTCCACAACCGGGGGGCACACCGGCACGTCCGTGCCGCACGGAACGCCCGGCGTGAAGCGCGCGCCTCCCGCTTCGTGCGCCATGTCGTACTGGGTGGACGAGGTGTACAGATCGGTGTGGGCCGAGCTTCCGCTCCACGCGTTGACGTCGGTCATCGGCGTGCGATCCGGGATCGCCAGCGCTTCGCGGTCGACGTCGACCGTGATCGTGCGCGCGGCGGCGTCGAACGAGCCGGTGGCGGAATCGCCGCCGGTCGGGCCGGAGAAGGAGAACGTGGGCGCCACGTCGCGCCAGCGCTCCGCGGTGATGCCGTACGAGCCGCGGCTGGTGCTCCAGCCAACCGACCAGTACTGGCCGTCGACACCGTCCGGTACCGACGCTTCGAGGTCGCGAACGAACACCCGCACGGTGAGCGTCTCCGGCGTCGATCCGATCGCGACGGAGCGGATGTCGACGTTGGAATCCTGCGTCCCGTCCGACGACCCGACGTCGCCGGCCGCGTCGCTCAGCACCGAGCACATCGCCGTCGCCGAGGCGGGCGGCGCGCAGCCGGCACGCAACCGCACGTCGCGAACCTCCGTCGAATCGCTCCACATGCCGGTGTACAGGACGCCGACCATCTCGGAGCGCAACGACCACGCGGACACGTCGTTCATGCGCGCGCCGGGCTTCACGTGCGCCGCGTCGCGCACGGGCAAGCGCACGCTCACGATGCCGGACACGAGATCGACGTCGCCCGCAACCGGACCGTTGACGCCGTTCGTACCTTCGCGCGAGACGTTGCGCATGTACGACCACCGGCCTTGCGGATTACGCGATGCGGTGATCGAGACCGAGGCCGTTCCGTACCGCCAGGAGATGGAATACGTGTCGTCTGCGTTCGCGTCGGTAAAGCCGGCCACGCGCCAGCCGACGACCATCACGCCGTCGTCGTCGTAGCCGGCATCGACGCGCGTGATGTCCACGGCGGACGCGGACTCACGAGCAACCGGTTGCGGCGAGATGCCGTAGAGGTCGGCCATGCCGCCGGCATCTCCGGAAGGATCGCGCAGCACAGCACACGAGCTGCTCGCCAGAGCGGACGCGGGAACCCACGTCACGGCAACAAGTGCGACTATCAGCAGCCGCTTCATCTCTCCTCCGCCCCTTCCGACACGCTCCGACGAGATTCCTTGCACTTACTCCGGTGGACACGGTTCGAGCGGCTCGCACACGACCACGCCGGCGCCGCTGCCGCCGCCTGCGTCGACCTGGGTGTGCGAGTCGCCCTGGGTGACCCGGACCGGGCCTGCGTCCGCGACCTTCGTGGTCGTGACAGGCGTTTCACGCGACTGCGTGAGCGAGCCCGCGCGCGGCGCGACCACGCCGGCAAACGCCGGCAACGACGCCGCAGGACGTGCCGCGGGCTGCGACGCAACCACCGGCGCCGAACGCGCGAGGCTCGCGGCCGCCGGCGCAGCGTGCGTCGCGCCCACCATGCTGGACGCGGCGATCCCGGCGGCCGCAAGCGCTTGACCAACAGGCTCGGCAACGCGCGCGCCGCGGCGCCACACGCCGTCGAGCGCCGCACGCATCCGCCGCAACGGCGGCAACAACGGCACGAGCGACGGGAGCGATCGCAGCGCCACGATCTCCTCCCATACGTTGCGGCAGCGCGCGCACGACGCGATGCCGTGCTCGGCCTCGGCGTCGCCGGCGGTGATGCCTGCGAGCGAGGAGATCGTCTCCGCGCAGCCCTCCGCGCCGTGCGCCTCGGCGATGCGGCGCACAAGCTCGCGCCCGAACCTGCGGAGCGCCCGGTGGACGACGACGTGCGCCTGCGACACGCGCACGCCGAGCGCGGCTGCGACCTCCTCGTAACTACGTCCCTCGAAGAATCGAAGCTGGAGCGCGACTCGCGGACGCTCCCCCAACCCGGCGAGCGTCGC
>JBIOWR010000270.1:0-3847 GCA_044868775.1 Actinomycetota bacterium | reverse complement strand
CTCGTAGATCTCCTTGAGCATGAAGTCGTCGTAGCCGGCCTTCTCCACGGTGATGTAGTCGCCTTCGACGGTGATCGCCTTTCCTTCGGCCTCTTCACCGGCGAGCGTCGTGATGCGGAAGCCTTCGCGCCGTATCTCCACGACCTGGTCGTCGAGGACGTGCACCATCTCACGCGTGATCGGCAGCAGCGCAGTGGGATCCGAAGCGAGCACCGTGCCGCCCGCGCCGCGCCCCACGATCAGCGGGCTCGTGCGCTTCGCCGCGACGACGAGGCCCGGCGCGTCCGCGCTCACGACCGCGATCGAGAATGCGCCGCTCACCTGTGCGAGCGCCGCGCGCACCGCCGCGACGAGGTCGCCCTTCATCTCCGCTTCGATGAGGTGCGCGAGCGTCTCGGTGTCGGTCTCGCTCTTGAGCTCGTGACCTTCGGCCTGCAAGCGATCGCGAAGCTCCAGGAAGTTTTCGATGATGCCGTTGTGGATGATCGCGATACGCCCCGTGCAGTCGACGTGCGGGTGCGCGTTGTGATCGGACGGCCCGCCGTGCGTCGCCCAGCGCGTGTGCCCGATGCCGGTCGTCGCCGCGGACTCGAAGCCGACGAGCGCTTTCTCCAGCACCTCGAGCTTGCCGGCTCTGCGCACCACTTCGACGCTTCCGTTCTCCAGCACGGCAATGCCGGCGGAGTCGTAGCCGCGGTACTCCAAACGGCGCAACCCGTCGATCATGAACGGGAGCGCGGGCTCGTCACCGACGTATCCGACGATTCCACACATGGCGGTGGCCAGTCTACCCAGGGGCGTGAATTCCGTCGCACTGCCCGAACGGACGGGATTTCAGCTCAACGCGATTCGCACCGTTTCCGCGAGCCGCTCCGCGGACGATCGCGCAGCGTGATCGGTGTCGGCTTGCACCATCACGCGAACGACCGGTTCCGTTCCCGACAACCGAATCAGTATGCGTCCGTGATCGCCGAGCTCGACGCGCACGCGCTCGACCTCGTCCCACACGCCGGTCGCGCCGTCGAGCGCCTCGCGATTCGCGACGCGCACGTTGATGAGCACTTGGGGCAACCGCGGCGCGACGGACGCGAGCTGCGACAGCGGCACGTCGCCGCGCACGAGCACGTCGAGCAAGCGCAGCGCGGTGACGATCCCGTCTCCGGTGGAGTGCTTGTCGAGAAAGATCAAGTGGCCCGACTGCTCGCCCCCCATCGTGAGACCACGCTCGCGCAACGCTTCAAGCACGTAGCGGTCCCCAACGGCCGTTTCGACGACGTCGATGCCGTGACGCGTCATCGCTTGATGGAAACCGAGGTTCGCCATCACGGTCGCGACGACGGCGTTTCCCTGCAACACGCCGCGCCGTTTGGCGTCGAGCGCGCAGATCGCAAGCACTTGGTCGCCGTCGACGATCTCTCCACGCTCGTCCACCGCGATCAACCGGTCCGCGTCGCCGTCGTGCGCGATGCCGACGTGCGCGCCGATCTCCAGGACGCGCTTCTGCACGCCTTCGGGATGCGTCGACCCGCACCCGTCGTTGATGTTGCGCCCGTCCGGAGCGATGCCGAGCGTGTCCACCTCGGCGCCCGCGCGACGCAGCGCTTCGGGCGCGACGCGGTACGCGGCGCCGTTCGCGCAATCGACGACGATGCGCAAGCCTTTCAGCGACGGCGCACCGTCGAGCAAGAACGCGAGGTAACGCTCCTCTGCGTCGTCCAGCGATTCGCCGGCGACGCCGGCGAACGGTGGCACGCGCTCGATCTTCGCTTCGATCGCATCCTCGACGTCGTCGGGCAGCTTCATGCCGTCGGGGCCGAAGAACTTGATGCCGTTGTCGTCCGCGGGATTGTGCGACGCGCTGATCACGGCGCCGGCTTGTGCGTCGTACTGCTTCACGAGCGCGGCGATCGCCGGCGTCGGGATCACGCCGGCCAGCAGCGGATGGGCGCCGGCGGCGGCGATGCCTTCGGCCATCGCGTGCTCGATGAGCGGTCCGGACCGGCGCGTGTCCCGCCCGATGAGCACGCTGGTCGCGCCGAGCACACGCGTCGCGGCATAGGCGAGCGAACGCGAAAGATCTTCGGTGAGATCGATGCCCCAGCGCCCGCGGACGCCGTCGGTTCCGAAGAGCGTCCCCACGTCGGTGACGCGCTCAGCGCTTGGAGTACTGAGGTGCCTTGCGCGCCTTCTTGAGACCGTACTTACGGCGCTCCTTCTCACGCGCGTCGCGCGTGAGAAGCCCCTTGCGCTTGAGCTCGGCGCGAAGCGTCGGATCGGCGGTAATGAGCGCGCGCGCGATCCCGTGGCGAAGCGCGCCGGCCTGGCCCGACATGCCGCCGCCTTCCAGGCGTGCGAACACGTCGTACTGGTCGGCGGTGTTGGTGAGCTTGAGCGGCTCCATGACGATCATGCGCAGCACCGGCCTCGGGAAGTAGTCCTCGAGGTCCCGCCCGTTCAGGGTGAAGCGGCCGGAGCCCGGCGAGAGGCGCACGCGCGCCACCGACTCCTTGCGACGTCCGGTCGCACCAATCGTCGCGCCCAGCGTCGCCATCAGGATGCCTCCTCTTGGGGCTTGTACGGTTGCGGGTTCTGCGCCTTGTGCGGGTGCTCCGTGCCCTCGTAGACCTTGAGCTTGTCGAGCATCGCGCGCCCAAGGCGGTTGTGCGGGAGCATGCCCTTGACCGCCTTGCGCACGGCCTCGGTCGGCTTGCGCTCGAGGAACTCCCGGTAGTTCATCGACCGGAGGCCGCCCGGGTAGCCGGAGTGCCGGTACGCGAGCTTCTGGTCGAGCTTGCGGCCGGTGAGGCGCACCTTCTTGGCGTTCACGATGACGACGTAATCCCCGGTGTCCATGTGCGGCGCGAAGATCGCCTTGTGCTTGCCCCGCAACAGGCGCGCGACGTCGGCCGCCATGCGGCCCAGAACCTGGCCGTCGGCGTCGATCACCCACCAGCGGCGGGTGATGTCGGAGGGCTTCGGAGAGAAGGTCTTCATACCTGAAATGCCTGGTTACAACGGCGGGACAGCCTACCCTTCCACCGGTTGAGGGTCAACCTGTACACCGTTGTTCCGCTAGTACCCAGGCGTCATTGAGCATTCTTAGGAATGTGAAAGGGTCGGTTTGCCGATACCCGGCGGGGTCGTCGGTGGTCCATCCTGGCTGAAGCTCGAAAGGAGTGGTGATGGACCAGATCGTTCTGCTCACCCAGCGCGTGTACCGCTTGGAGCAAGAGGTAGCCCGCCTCAAGGGAGAATCGTTGGAGGCGCTGCCGCGTGTGGCGCCGGGGCCGCTGCCGCCGCCGCCCGGCAAGCCGGCACGAGAGGCGGCTGCAGCCGCGACCACCGCGGGGACCGCAGGCGCCGGACCGGCGACGGGGGCCGGCCGGTCGCCGGTCGCCGCTCGGCCGAGCGTTCAGCAGGGCCTCCTCGAAGGCGAGCTCGTCGGCACGTGGTTCGGCCGCATCGGAGCGGTGGCGCTCATCATCGGCGCCGGGTTCGGCTTCAAGTACGGGATCGACCGCGGATACATCGGCCCCGAGGCGCGGGTGATCATCGGCGTCGTCGCCGGCCTCGCAATGATCGCCGCCGGTGAGTGGACCCGCCGCCGTGGGTGGGATCCCTTCGCGCAAGCAGTGACCGCCGCGGGACTCGCCACGATCGTCCTCTCGGTCTGGGCGTCGTACGAGCTGTACGGCTTCCTCTCCGCTCCGGCCGCGCTGGCGCTGCTGCTCGCGACCACCTTGCTCGCGGTGGCGCTCGCGCTTCGGCACGACTCGTTGCCGCTCGCCGTGCTCGCAACCATCGGCGCGTTCATCGACCCGCTCCTCGTCGGAGGGCGGAACAATCC
>JBIOWR010000269.1:0-5813 GCA_044868775.1 Actinomycetota bacterium | reverse complement strand
AGTTCCCTCGACAGAGCGAACGGCCGGCACCTATACTGCCGGGGCTGAAGAAGGGGCTGATCGCTCCTCACCTGGCTCTCGGAGAGGGAGCGGGTTGTGAAGGACCGGGAGTTGACCGGGCGCCTTTTTCGGCGTCCGTTTTGTTTTTCGGGCACGGGAAACGGGTCCGAGACGAGTGAAGAGGTGATGCTGGATCGCTGAACCGCGCATAAACGACCGCATTCGTTCGCCTGAAGTGCGCTTGGTGGGTCCGGATGGTCAGCAGGTCGGAGTGCTGAACCTGACCGACGCGCTGCGTATCGCGCGGGAGCTGGACCTAGACTTGGTGGAGGTTGCTCCGAGCGCGACTCCCCCTGTGTGCCGCCTTCTCGACTACGGCAAGTACAAGTACGAGATGGCGATCAAGGAGAAAGAGGCGCGCAAGAAGCAGTCGCAAGTGGTCGTGAAGGAGATGAAGATGCGACCGAAGATCGACCCGCACGACTACCGCACCAAGCGCGGGCACATCGAGCGGTTCCTTGGTCAGGGCAACAAGGTGAAGCTGACGATCATGTTCCGCGGTCGCGAGATGGCGCACACGGAGCTCGGCGCGAAGATCTTGCGGCGACTCGAGGAAGATCTCACCGAGATCGCAACCGTGGAGACGCCGGCAAAGCTCGACGGACGCAACATGACGATGGTGTTCGCGCCGCGCAAGAAGAAGCCGGCGGCGAAGGCCGTAGCAGAGGGGACGTAGCGACATGCCGAAGATGAAGACGCACAAGAGCGCTTCGAAGCGCCTGCGCCGAACGGGGACGGGCAAGGTCGTCCGGCGCAAAGCCTTCCGCAGCCACATCCTCGAAAAGAAGTCCGCGACGCGGAAGCGGCGGCTCGGCCGCGTAGCGATCGTCTCCAAGGGAGACGCGAAGCGCGTCGACAGAATGCTGGGAGGGAAGTGACATGGCGCGCGTCAAGCGAGCAGTCAGCGGGCAGAAGAAGCGCCGCGCCGTCCTGGAGACGGCGAAGGGGTACCGCGGCTCACGCGGCCGTCACTACCGCGCCGCGCGCGAGCAGGTGTTGCACTCGCTGCGCTACGCGTACGCGGACCGGCGCACGCGCAAGGGTGACTTCCGCCGCCTGTGGATCACGCGCATCAACGCAGCGGCGCGCGAGCACGGGATCTCGTACAACCGGCTGATCAACGGGCTGCGGCTCGCGTCGGTCGACATCGACCGCCGCATGCTCTCGGAGATCGCGATCTCGGATCCCGCAGCGTTCGGCGAGCTCGTCAAGGTCGCCAAGCAAGGGCTCGAGCGGGACGGCGCGCCGGGCGTGTGATCTCCAGCCCGAACAACGCGACGATCCGCCGCGTTCGGCGTCTCCGGAAACGGCCCGAGCGAATGAAACGACGGGCTTTCATCGTGGAAGGGCACCGCGCGCTGCGCGTTGCGCTGTCGTCGGGCGCTCCGGTGGAGATGGTGTTTCACAGCGCCGCGGCGCTTGCGAGGCATCGGCAATTGCTCGTGGACGCCACGGATGCGGGGGCGCGCGTGCACGAAGCATCCGAGCGCGTGCTCGCCGGGCTCACGTCTGCGGCGAACGCTCCCGACGTGCTCGCGGTCGCGCCGATGCCGCCGCCGGTCGAGGACGGCCCGGGACCCGTTTTGGTGTTGTCGGGCGTGAAGGATCCCGCAGAGGTCGGCAGCATGCTCGCGAGCGCGGCGGCATCGGGTGTGCGCCGTGCGGTGATCGTGCGCGGCACCGCCGACGCGTACGCGTCGACGCCGGTCCGCGTCGCGGCGGGCGCGCACTTCGTGCTCGGGCTCGCGGAAGCGGCGACGTTGCACGATGCGCTCTTTCCCGACGCGCGCGTGGTCGCGCTCGCGGACGACGGGCCGGCGCCGTGGAACGTCGATCTGCGCGGTGACGTGACGCTCGTCGTGGGCGACGCGCCCGAAGGCGCCGACCGCGTTGCGGTGCCATCGTCGGACGAGGGTGGCGCGCAGCCGCCGATGGCGATTCGCGCGGCGACGGTGATGTTCGAGGCGCGGCGGCAGCGGGAGGCTTCTCCATGACGACGCGCGGAACGCTGCTCGACGCGCTCGCGGACGGCGTCGTCGTGCTCACGCCCGACGGCGTCATCGAGTTGATGAACCGCGAAGCGGAGCGGCTCACCGGATGGGATCGCGAATCGGCGAAGGGGCGGCACTTCGGCGACGTGCTGCCGTTGATGGACGCCGGCGGATTCAAGGTGCACGAGCAGCCCGATGCGATCCGCCCGCCGTTGCGCGTTACGACGGGCACGCCCGAACGCGACTACTTGTTGCGGCGCGCCGACGGAACGGAACACTGGGTTGCGGTCGTCGCCGCCTACGAGCGCGACGCGTCGGGACGCCTCGCCGAGGTCGTCGTGTCGCTACGCGACATCGGGCGGCGCCGCCGCCTCGACCGCGCGCGCGCCGACCTCGTCGCAACGGTGTCGCACGAGATTCGCTCGCCGCTCACGTCGGTGAAGGGGTTCACGTCCACGCTGCTGCACAAGTGGGAGCGATTCAGCGACGAGCAGAAGCGCGTGATGCTGGAGACGATCAACCACGATGCCGACCGCGTGACTCGACTGCTCGGCGAGCTGCTCGACGTGTCGCGGCTCGAAGCCGGACGGCTGGAATTGAAGCGTCAGGAGATCGACGTCGCGGCGATCGCGCAAGAGGTCGTGACGCGGCTGTCGAAGCGCGAGGAGGCCGCGGGATATGAGCTCGCGTGCACGTTCCCGGGCGCGTTTCCTCGCGTGATGGCCGACCCCGGCAAGATCGAGCAGGTCTTGGTGAACCTCACCGAGAACGCGATCAAGTACGCGGTGCCGGGCGCGGTGGCGATCACCGGAGAGGATTTCGGCGATCAAGCGCTCGTGCGCGTGACCGACGCCGGTGAGGGCATCGACCCCAAGCACCTCCCGCACATCTTCACGAAGTTCTACCGGCGCGGGACGGGAGAAAGGCACTCCGGAACCGGCTTGGGCTTGTACATTTGCAAAGGCATCGTCGAGGCTCACGGCGGACAGATCTGGGTCGAGCGCTCGGGCCGCGACGGTACGACGTTCGCATTCACGCTCCCGAAGGACATCGCATGACCGACGTGCACGAGACGACTGCAACGATCGAGCGCGAGCAGGCGGCCGCGCTCGAACGCATCGCGCGGGCCGCGACCACTGCGGAGCTGCAAGAGGCGGAGGTGCACGCGCTCGGGCGCAAGGCGCCGATGTCGGAGCTGAAGCGCGGGCTCGGCGGCCTCGGCGAAGACGATCGCCGCACGATCGGCCGCTTGCTCAACGAAGCACGCGTCGCGATCGAAGCCGCGCTCGCCGAACGGCGCTCGTCGCTCGCCGCACGCGAAGAGGAAACCGTGTTGGAGCGCGATCGCGCCGACGTGACGCTGCCGGGCCGCACGCGCGCACCCGGTCACCCGCATCCGATCTCGCTCGTGTGGGAGCGCATCGTCGACGTCTTCGTCGGCATGGGCTACCGCGTCGCCGAAGGCCCCGAGGTCGAGACCGACTGGAACAGCTTCGAGGCGCTGAACATGCCGGAGGATCACCCGGCGCGCTCCGGCTTCGACACGATGTTCTTGAAGGACTCCACTGCGTTGCTGCGTCCGCACACCTCGCCGGTGCAGGTGCGCGCGATGCTCGCGCAGCCGCCGCCGATCTACGTGGTCGCGCCCGGACGCTGCTACCGGCGCGATGCGTTCGACGCGTCGCACTCCCCGGTCTTCCATCAGATCGAAGGGCTCGCGGTTGATCGCGGCATCTCGTTCGCAGACTTGAAGGGAACGCTGGCGGAGTTCGCGCGCGCGATCTTCGGTCCGGACGAGCGCGTGCGGTTCCGACCCTCGTACTTCCCGTTCACCGAGCCGTCCGCGGAAGTGGACGTATCGTGCCCGACGTGCAAGGGCGCCGGTTGCTCGGCGTGCGGCTGGAGTGGATGGCTCGAGATCATGGGCTCGGGCATGGTGCACCCGAACGAGCTGCGCGCGGTGGGCTACGACCCCGACGAAGTATCGGGGTTCGCGTTCGGCATGGGCATCGAGCGCATCGCGATGGTCGCCTACGGCCTCCGCGACATCCGGTGGTTCTTCGAGAACGACATGCGTTTCCTCGCGGGGTTTCCGGGATGAGGGCTCCCTGGTCCTGGATCACCGAGTTCGTCCCGGTCGAAGCGTCGCCGGAAGAGGTCGCCGACCGCTTGTCGATGCGCGCGATCAAGGTCGAGCGCGTGGAGCGACTGGGCACGGACATCACCGGCGTGATCGTCGGCTCCGTCGTGAAGATGGAGGAGCACCCCGACGCCGACAAGCTCATGCTCGTCACCGTCGACACCGGCGCCGACGTGCGCGAGATCGTGTGCGGCGCGCGCAACTACGCGCCGGGCGATCGCGTGCCGGTCGCGCTGCCGGGCGCGGTGCTGCCGGGCAACTTCGAGATCGCGGAGCGCACGGTGCGCGGCAAGGTCTCGCACGGGATGATGTGCTCCGCGCGCGAGCTGCACCTGTCCGAGGATCACTCCGGCATCTTGATCCTGCCCGCCGACGCACCGCTCGGGACCGACGTGCGCACGGTGCTCGGGCTCGACGAGGCCGTGCTCGATCTCGACGTGACCTCGAACCGACCGGACGCGCTCTCGATCGTCGGCATCGCACGCGAGATCGCGGTGATGGAAGGCTTGCCGTTGACGGTCCCGGTCCCGGCGTTGCGTGAGGACGGTCCTGCGGTCGAGGAGCTCGCCGGCGTCGAGGTTCGCGACGCCAAAGGTTGCCCGCGCTATCTCGCGCGCGTCGTGACCGGGTTGCGCAACGGCACGTCGCCGCAGTGGATGCAGGGGCGTCTGGTTGCGGCGGGGATGCGCCCGATCTCGGCAATCGTCGACGTGACGAACTACGTCTTGCTCGAGCGCGGGCAGCCGTTGCACGCTTTCGGCCTCACGTTGCTGGGTGGACGGCGCATCGTCGTGCGCAAGCCGCGCAAGGGCGAGCGCATCACGACGCTCGACGGTGTGGAGCGCGTTTTGGATGCGTCCGACGTCGCGATCTGCGACGCATCCCGGCCGGTCGCCGTGGCGGGAGTCATGGGAGGCGGCGACAGCGAGGTGTCGGCGTCGACCACGGACGTGTTGCTGGAGTCGGCCTACTTCGATCCTGCGCGCATTCGCGCAACCGCGCGGCGGCTGGGCTTGCGTACCGAAGCGAGCGTGCGCTTCGAGCGCGGCGCCGACATCGACGCGGTGCCGTCGGCTGCGGCGCGCGCGTGTGAGCTGCTCGTGGAGATTTGCGGCGGTGTCGTGGCGCGCGGCGCGATCGACGTGGCGGCGAAGCGCACGAAGCCCAAGCCGGTTCGCCTGCGCGTCGCGCGCGCGAACGAGATCACCGGCGTGACGCTGCGCGCCGACGAGATGGAGCAGATGCTGCGCTCGCTCGGCATGGAGGTGGCAGCCGCTGGGCGCACGGCGTTGCGCGTGATCCCACCGACGTTCCGGCCCGACATCGCGATCGAGGAGGATTTGATCGAGGAGGTCGCGCGCGTTCACGGCTACGACAAGGTTCCCGAGACGCTGCCGTCCGGAGGGCGCACCGGTGGATTGACGCGCGAACAACGGCTGCGATCGCTAACGCGTCGCCTCATGCTCGGGGCCGGGCTGTCCGAAGCCCAGACGCTCTCGCTGCTGCCGCCGTCGCTGCCGGACCGGTTGGGCTTGCCGGCCGATCATCCGTGGCGCACGGTGCTCACGCTGAACAACCCGTTGTCCGAAGAGGAGTCGGTGTTGCGCCCCGCGATGCTGCCG